>JANOQP010000260.1:0-10715 GCA_031414895.1 Saprospirales bacterium | reverse complement strand
GTCCCGCATTTTGTCGGCTGTGCCGACATTTTGGCGCAAATTTCAGGCGAACTGTTCGCCGGTTTAAATCAAAAAGTACATGCTGGTTGTCGGCACAGCCGACAGGATGCGGGACACGAGGTGAAACCTCGCGCCAGCAAGAACCTCACCCACAGGCTTCAGCCTGTGGATTTATGGGTGAAATTCAATCTGGCTTTAGCCGAATTTTGGCTAAAGCCGAGCAAATTAGCCAACTTTTCCCACAGGCTGAAGCCTGTGGCAATTGAAAAAAATGCTTAAGTCAATGATATTGCCCGCTGGGGATGCCACCTAAACAGGTACGAAAATTTTTTTTCTAAAAAAGATGGGCACCGCCCGCGCCGCGCCGCCACCAATTGCCAAATCAATCAATTTCAAAAAAAAGTCGATCACCAATTTTTCAAAAACATCGAGTCATGAAACAAATTTCCATCCTCTTCATCGCCCTTTTCGCCTTCTCGACCGCCGCTTTTTCCGCCAAAACGGAAGCCCCGGTTTTTGCCCAAACGGGCTTCATTGCCCAGTTGCAAGCCGGGACGGTGGTCCTCCTCGAAAGCACGGAGCGCATCGGCTCCGACCGCGTGACGGTGGGCAAAACGCTCATGTTCCGGGTGAAGGCCGATGTGGTGGTCAATGGTTTTGTGGTCGTTGCCACGGGCGCGTTTGCCATCGGAAGGGTGAAGAACATCGAGGAAACGACCTTCAACGACCCTGCGGAGGTGACGCTCGAAGTGATCAGCGTGCAGGCCGTCAATGGCCAACAAGTGCCGCTGATGGGCGCGGAACAGATTTTTAAGGGCCGCTTCAAGAACGAGGAGGCCGTTGTCGAGCCGGGCCAAATGATGACCGCGATGGTGACGAACAACACGGAGATCATCAAATGGTGACCGTCCGGGTTTCAACGAACGCAACCTATTTTATTCACCGCATTTTAAAAGATCACCGCATGAAAAACACCCTCGCGATCCTTTTCGCGCTCGGCTCGGCCTGCGCATTTGCCCAGCCGTCCGACCCGGCACCAAAGACCGTCCAATGCCTCGACCTCGATTTTGAATTTGATTGGGGCCTCCCCAAAACGATCTTCAACAAGGGCAACCAGGTGAAGCTCCCCGGCGGCAGCATCCTCCTGCTGAAAGCAGCGGAAAATTGGCAACCCGACCAAGTGACGGTGGGCAGGGTGTTCCGTTTCCGGGTCGTGGCCGATGTCATGGCCGAGGGTGAAATTGCCATCCGGACGGGGGCCTATGCGATGGGCCGCGCCAAATCCATCGAGCCGTCGAGCTACAACGACCCCGCGACCATCCGCGTGGAAATGATGTACGCTCAGGCCGTGGACGGCCAACTGGTGCCGCTGATGGGCGACGAACTGGCCCTCGCCGCCCCGCAAACCACCTCGATCATGGCGCATGTGACGAACACGATGACGGTCAAAGTGGACTGATTGATTTTTTTGGATTGACTTTTTGAAAAACCCGGCCGTTGAAAAATGGCCGGGTTTTGCTTTTGCGCGATGGGGTGGGGCGGTGCGCATTGGCCATATGTGTTTTCTTTCTAAATTCACCCGCTAAAAAAAACGATAACTCAACTTTTGACCATGAAAAAGAAAATCACCTTTTGCCTGATCTTGGGCTGGGCCGGGCTGTTTTTTGCCGAAAAGGGGCTTGGGCAATGTTATCCGCCGATAGATCTTGTCAATTCGCCGTGGCTATCGTCGCCTTATACGACCCTGACACCCTCGTGGACGGATACGTCGGCGACCCCAAATTTTTCGGATCACTACAATTTTAGGTTCAGGCAGGCCTCGCCGCCCACAGCATGGAATTTTTTCACGGTCAATGGGCAAAACGATGGCGAGCCGTGCTATTGTTTTCCATGTCTTTGCTTTTGTGACCCTTACCCGCCAGCGCAGAGCATTTTCTTGAACGCGCTCAAACCGTGCACGGTCTATGATATGCAGGTCCAAAAATATTGTGCGGCAACAGGGGCAACATCGGCATGGTCGCCCATTGAGCAAATGGCGACCTCTTGTCTTGATGCGTATTTTACGGCAAATTGCCACCCGGAAGCACTGTCCCACCTTTTTTGCGCCATTTCATCGGTGAACATTGGCGATCAACAGACGATTGCGCTCAACCCCAATTGCGTGGATTGCGCGGGTTGTGATGGGGTCCCGACCGGCTTTGAACTATTCCCGGCAACACTGGACTTGAACATTGCCCCAACCATGCCACTAACGGTAATACTTGAATCAGGTACAAGCTCGGTCACAACGGGCAACGTTCGGGCATGGATAGATTTCAACAAGGATTTTGATTTTTTTGACGCGGGCGAGCTTATTTTCAATGAAAGCGTCGATTTGGTGTCCGATCTGGTTGCGGCAAACAATATCACTTTTCCGGCCAATTTGAACCTTGGGCTTTATCGGATGCGGCTCGTCTTCAACGCCACGGGCGGGGCCAACCCGTGCAGCGTGTTCGACAAGGGCCATGTCATTGATTTTAAATTGAACATCACCGCCTGCCCCAACCCGCCCGTCGCCTCGATCACCGGCCCGACCGCCGTCTGTTCCGGCGCGGCGAACAATTTTTCGGCCTCCGCCACGGGCGGCACCGCGCCCCACACCTATAAATGGAGCACCGCGCAGACCACCCAAAATATCTCCCAATCCTTCGCCGCGCCCGCCACGCTGACCGTCACCGTGACCGACGCGACGGGCTGCACGGGGACGGCGGCACAGGCCATTTCGATAAATGCCGCCCCGGTAGCCACCTTTTCAGCCTCCGTGAACGGGCTGACGGCCAATTTTATCAATAATTCAACGAGCGCGACTTCCTATTTGTGGAATTTCGGCGACGGCCAGACCTCGATGGCGAACAGCCCAAGCCATGTTTTTTCGGCGGGGACGTTCAATGTCTGCCTGACGGCGATGGGGTGCGGGAGCGGGCAGGAGGTTTGCCAGGGTGTGGTGATCGGCGGCGGTGGTGGGGCGGGTGCGCCGTGCATTGAAAGGGAAAAGTCGCTCGGTGGCACAAAAGCGGACGTGGCCCACGATATGCAACAGACCGCGGATGGCGGTTATATCCTTGCCGGGTTTTCGACTTTCCCAAACAGTGGCGACGTGAACGGAAACCACGGCGGGCAGGATCTTTGGGTCATAAAACTGGACGCAGACTTCGATACCATTTGGACGAAAAACCTTGGTACCGCTGCATTTGAGAATGCATATTCCATTCAGCAGACCGCCGACGGCGGCTATATTGTCGCCGGGTCTGCCCGAAACAACCCGGCCGGAAATGGAAAATACGACTTTTGGGTCGTCAAGCTGACAAGCGTTGGTGCTACCGTTTGGTCGAATTTCTTTGGCGGGGCGGAGGACGAGATTGCCAAGTCCGTTCAACAGACGACGGACGGCGGGTATATCGTGGCCGGCAGCACCAAAACAGCAAACAACGCCATTGACGATGATGTTTGGGGCAACCACGGACAACAAGATTTTTGGGTCGTCAGGCTGAACCAATCTGGTGACACTTTGTGGACAAGATGCCTTGGCGGAGCGGGCAACGACTATGCGGAATGCATCATACAGACCACAGCTGGCGGCTATGTCGTTGCGGGCAGCTTTACTGATGCACTTTTGGGAAGCGAGGTTTTTGTCGCAAAATTGAACGCCTCTGGCGTTGCCGTTTGGCAAGAAACCTTTGGTGGCTCATTAACGGATAGTGGCAACTCCATAATAGAACAGGCGGATGGCACTTTTTGGGTCGCCGCACTATCAAACTCCATAAATGGTGATGTGGTTGGAAACAACAACGGGGGCACTGCGGTCCATGATTATTGGGTATTCAAGGTGGATGCGGCGGGCAATTTCATTAGCGGCAAATGTTTTGGCGGCACAAAGGACGACATACCCACAGACATCCAAAAAACCTCGGATGGCGGCTTTGTCGTTGCGGGGCGTTCCGCGTCAAGCGAAATTTGGGGAAACCACGGTGGCGGGTCTTTCATCTACGATTTTTGGGTCGTCAAGTTCAATTCGGCTGGCGATACCCTTTGGACAAGGTCGATGGGCGGGTCAAAAAGCGAGTACGCATACGCCGTTGAGGAGACAGCCGACGGCGGTTTTGTTGTCGCGGGGTCTTCCAGTTCGGAGGACGGCGACGTTTCTTTCAACCACAAGGACGGGGTCAATACGACCGACGACTTCTGGATCGTAAAACTCAACACCTGCTCCCTCCTCTGCGACCCAAAAGCCGACTCCACCGCGCTCGTCGCTCTTTTTGATGCCACAAACCCGCCCGGCTGGGTCGATTCCACGAACTGGAAAACCCCCGGCCAGCCCATCAAAAACTGGTTCGGAATCTCGACAAATGCGGCGGGCTGCGTCGATTCCATCATGCTCAAAAACAACAACCTGACCGGGCAGCTCCCGACCGCAATCGGCGATTTCAACAAGTTGCAACTTTTGTCGCTGTCCGGGAATTCCCTTTTTGGACAAATCCCGGCGACCGTCGCCAATTTGCAAAACCTCAAAAACCTTGATCTCTCGGCCAACGATTTTGCCGATTCGCTGCCGCCAATGGCGGGCATGGCCGCGCTCGATTCGTTTTTTATCGATAAAAACCAATTGACGTTTGAGGATTTTTTGCCGCAGATCGGGTTTTTGGGCGGGCTGAAAAAATTCAAATATTCGGCGCAGGACTCTGTTTTTGCCGAAACCGTTTTCCAAAAAAATGCGGGCGACGCGCTCACCATCGACCTCGGTTTTGATGCCGCCATCTCGTCCAATATTTACCAATGGACAAAAAACGGCAGCCCGTGGGCGGCCCCGCCGCCGAACGTCCAGAACCTCAACCAGTTGATTTTCAACGCATTAAAGGCCACGGACGCGGGCGTTTATTATGTCAAAGTGACCAATCAGACCGCGTCGGGGCTGGTGCTTTTTTCACGAAAAATAACCATCAACGTCGCCTGTCCCGCCGCGACGGCGACCATTTCGGGCATTTTGGGCTTTTGCCCCGGCGGCTCGACGATGCTCACAGCCTCGGCTGGCGAGTCGTATATATGGAGCAATTCACAGACCGCTGCGCAAACCACGATCAACGTGCCCGGCGCAATTTCGGTGACGGTCACCGATGCGAACGGCTGCACGGCGGTCGGCTCGGCCACGGTTGTCGCGCACCCGGCGGCGGTGGCCACGATTTTGGGCAACCTCGAATTTTGCACGGGCCAATCGACCACGCTCACCGCGTCCGGCGGGTCGTGTTCATGGAGCAACGGCCAGACCGCTTCGCAAATCACGGTCAACCAGCCCGGCCAAGTCTCGGTGACGGTCACCGATGCGAACAGCTGCACGGCCTCCGATTCGAAAATCATCACCGAAAACCCGCTCGCCACCGTCGCTTTTGCGGCCAAGGCCAATGGGCTGACGGTCAGTTTTGCCAATAATTCGACAAACGCGAGCGGCTATTTTTGGGATTTTGGCGACGGCCAAATGAGCAATGCGGTCGAGCCGAACCATGATTTTGCAGCGCCCGGCGATTATACGGTCTGCCTCACGATCACCGCTGATTGCAACAACGGCGCCGAGACCTGCCAAACCGTCACCGTCGCGAACATCGTCCCGCCGACCTGCGACCCCGCCGCCGACCGCCAGCACCTCACCGAGTTTTTCAACCAAACGGGCGGCGCAAACTGGGCCCTG
Source organism: Saprospirales bacterium (assembly GCA_031414895.1). Lineage (GTDB taxonomy): Bacteria > Bacteroidota > Bacteroidia > Chitinophagales > Saprospiraceae > JANOQP01. Next base: position 4,996 of record JANOQP010000260.1, on the reverse strand, counting down.
GATACAAACTGGAACACCGCCGCCCCGCTCAACCTTTGGTACGGCATCGAGACCGACGCGGGCGGCTGCGTCAATTGCATCGACCTCGACGGCGACCCGTTCGAGTGCGCGGGCTGGGTCGATACTGCCTCCGGCAACGGTCTCGTGGGCATGGTCCCGGCGGTCATCGGGTCGTTCCCGATGCTCGGGCGGCTCTCGTTGGCGGGCAATTTTGGCCTGACCGGGACGCTGCCCGACACCTTCGGCGGCCTCGACCAGCTCTTTTATTTGAATGCCAGACGGGCGAAGATCAGCGGGCCGCTGCCACCGTCTTTTTTAAAATTGCCCAATTTGCTTGATGTCGATTTATCCCATAATTTGATCAACGGGCCCCTCGTCGCAGAATGGGGCGACCTGCCAAAACTCCAGTCCGTCGTCATCTCGAACGCCGGGCTGACCGGCCCGATCCCCGCCGACATCGGCGAAATGGACAGCCTCGTGCAGGTCGTTTTGGACCATAACAATTTGACGGGCGCGCTCCCGGCAGCGTGGTCGGCGGCCGGGCGGTTGCAGGCGCTTTTGCTCCACAACAACCGCCTCGACGACCTGCCTGACCTCTCCGCGCTCTCTTTTTTTGAGCACATCATCGACGACGCGCACGAGTTTTTGGTGCAAAACAACCGCCTGACCTTCGCCGACCTTTGGCCAAACCGCGAGATCATCCTCAACCGTGCGCCCTCGTTTTATGCGCCGCAGGACTCGATCTTGCAGGAAACAATTATCCAGGTCCCCATCGGGACGGATTTTGTTTTCCCCGTAAATGTGGACGAAAACGTGCCGAATTGCCAGTTTGAATGGTCCAAAGGTGCGGCCCCGCTCGGCCCATCGGGCAACGACCTTGTGATCAACAATTTTCAATCGCTCAACGAGGGCGACTATTTTTTGAAAATAAAAAACACCGACCTGCCCCTTTTGACGCTCCACGGGCGGCGCGTCCGGCTCGTCGCGGGGACGGCACTGCCGTGCAGCGCGACGAAGGATTCGCTGGCGCTGGTCGCGCTTTTTGACGACGCTGGCGGCCTCGGCTGGACAACAAAAATCAACTGGAAAATCGCGGGCCAGCCCCTCAAAAATTGGCACGGCATCATCGCCGACGCGAACCAATGCGTGACCGAGATCAACCTCGGCTACAACAAATTGGCAGGCCTCATCCCGCCCGAAATTGGCGACATGATGGCCCTCAAAAAGTTCACGGTCTCCGGCAACAAACTGACCGGCAGCATCCCGCCGGCAATGGGCAAGCTGAAAAAACTGGAATGGCTCAAACTCGACAGCAACCTGCTCGAAGGCCCCATCCCGCCCGCGCTCGGCGACCTGTCCGAGCTGACGATATTGCACGGTTTCCGAAACAAACTGACCGGGAACATCCCGCCCGCGCTCGGCAAGCTCCAAAAACTGCTATACCTCGAACTCGGCAACAACCTGCTCGACGGGCCTATCCCGCCCGAACTCGGCAATATGACGGCCGTCATCGACATCCGATTTGAAAAGAACAAATTGAGCGGCCCCATCCCGGACTCGCTCGGCAAGCTCCAAAACTTGACCACCCTCATTTTGAGCAGCAACCAATTGACGGGCGCCATCCCGTCGGACATTGGCGAATTGAAGAAATTGAGGTTCCTCTTTTTGGAAGACAACCTCATCGATAGCCTTATCCCCCAAAAATTTGAGGAACTCACGGCACTCGAGGAGTTTTACATCCAGCAAAACCGCCTCACGTTCGAGGACATCCGCCCGCGGATCGCGTTCATAAAGGCATTGCTCTATTACGATTACGCGCCGCAAGATTCCGTTTTCCACGACACGACAATTACCCGTTTCATCGGCACGGCCCTCGATTTTTCGCTCGATTTTGATGAAGACGTGCCGGGAAATGTCTTTGACTGGAAAAAAGGCGGCGTTCCCCAATTTCAAACTTTGTACAACAACAACTTCAAAATCGACACACTGGAAAACACCGACGCGGGCATTTGGACGGTCGAGGTGACCAACCCCGCCGCGCCCGCGCTCAAACTTTTCAGCCACAAAATCACGCTCAACCTCGTCCCCTGCCCAGCGGTCGCGGCCTTGATCTCAAAGCTGCCGAACATCTCGGAAATCACCTGTAAAGACTCGACAATCTCCCTTTCGGGAATCGGCGGCACGACCTTTTCGTGGAGCGGCCCCGGCGGTCTTTTGTCCATCAAAAATCCGATAACTGCCGCATTATCAGGCACTTATACCGTCACCGTGAAGGACACGAACGGCTGCACGGGGACGGCGCAGGTCGTTCTCACGGAAAACACGGCCCTGCCGATCGCCACCATTTCAAACGTGCCGAACACCACCGTTTTGACCTGCAAAGATTCGACGGTCGTGCTCACTGCGGGCGGCGGCACGAGCTATTTTTGGAGCGGCCCCGGCATCGCCAGCCCGGTTCAAAACCCCGCAACTGCCACAGTATCAGGCATTTATAACGTCACCGTGACCGGGGCGAACGGCTGCACCGCGACCGCGCAAACCGCCCTCACGGAAAATAAGACCCCGCCCGTGCCCACCATTTCGGCCCTGCCGAACACGACCGTTTTGCCCTGCAACCCGAAAATGATCGAGCTGACTGCGGGCGGCGGCACGACCTTTTCATGGAGCGGCCCAGGCGGTCTTTTGTCCATTCAAAATCCGATAACTGCCGCATTATCAGGCACTTATACCGTCACCGTGAAGGACACGAACGGCTGCACGGCCACAAAAAGTACCATCCTGACCGACGCGCCCGCGCCCGCTGTTTCTATCGCGCAGCAACAGCCGGCGCAAATTCCCGGCACGGCGGTCGTGGTCATTTCGGGGGGGACGCCGCTGTTCACCTACAATTGGGACGGGACGGCGATGGGGCAAGGCGGCCCCGTCGCGGCGGGCAGCCATACGATCCCGAACCTGCTCGCCGGCCCGTATTCGCTCAAGCTGACCGACGCGAACGGTTGCACGGCCGTGCAAAATTTCACCATTTCCGATTGCCCGGTCGGTCTCATGCTGGTCCCGACGGACGATTTTTGCGCAAACGGCAACGGCGCAATCGACCTCACCGTGACAGCGACCGGGCCGGTCACCTATAAATGGTCGAACGGTGCAACGACGAAAAATCTGGCGGGCATCCCGGCGGACAGTTATTCCGTCACCGTCACCCTCACGGGAAATGGCTGCACAGCGACCGCCTCGGCGACCGTTTTGGAGGTGCTTCCGACTATTTCAATCAGTTCAAAAGTGGAGACTTGCCAGCCGGGCGACCAGTTTTATGTGGTGAAGTTTCAGGTTTTGGGCGGCACCGCGCCCTATTTTTCCAACGGGCAAAATATCCCCGGCGGCCTTTTTGAAAGTGGGCCGATTGCTTCTGGGCAGCCCTATTCGTTGGAGATTTTGGACAAAAATGGTTGCAAAACAACGGTTTCGGGTCAAAAAAGCTGCGATTGCGCCGCGCCGCCCGTGCCGGAAATCGCCGTGTCGCCGGGGCCGTTTTGCGAAAAAGCGGCCATCCAATTGACCGAAAAGAACCCAAAATCTGTCCAGTGGAACTGGTCGGGCCCGAACGGCTTTTCGGACACGTTGGAAAACCCGGTCGCGGTGCTCGTGCTGGGCGCGAACCAGTTTTTCGTGACCATCACCGATGATTTGGGCTGCACAGGAACGGGCGAAACGACCATCAACGCTGTAGCCGTGCCGCCTGTCGAGGCTGTCGCGATGGCCTTTTTTTGTGAAAACGAACCGATAAAATTGATGGAAACCGGCGGCGCGACGGGCGTAAAATGGGCGTGGAAAGGCCCCAACAATTTTACCTCGAACCTCCAAAACCCGACCATCGCGGCGCCGACCGCGGCCTCGGCGGGGCTTTATATCGTTGTCGTGACCAGCACGGCGGGCGGTTGCACGGCGGCCGATTCGGTCGCGGTGGCCCTCCGCCCTGCGATTGAGACGAAGCTGGAAACGACGATTTGCCGGGGAGATTCGATTGAAGTTTGCGACAAAAAATTCTGGGTGGCGGGCAATTTCACCGCCATTTGCCAATCGGCGGCGGGTTGCGACAGCACGGTTTCGCTAAAACTGACCGTGCGCGACGGCGAGCTGGCCATGGCCTTCGCCGACGTGGCCATACTCGCGCCCGACGCTACGGAACTGCGCATCGAGGTGACGGAAAACGATACGCTGCCCGCGACGGGCGGGTGGGAAATCTCGATCATCGGGCAGCCCGCGCACAGCACTGCGGACACCGTGGGCGGTGGTTTTGTGAAGATCAGCATCGCCAAAACGCCCGGTTTCAGCGACTGGGACCGGTTCACCTACCTGCTCTGTCCGGCCATTTGCCCGAACTCGTGCGACTCGGCGGTGGTCGCGTTTTTTGTGCAGCCCGACAGTTTTCAGGTCGTGCGCGACCTGTTGCCGAACATTTTGACCCCGGGAACGGATGGGCAGAGCGACTTTTTCGACCCAGTCAAGTTCCTCGAAGAAAAGCACGGCTACAAAATTGACCGCTCAAAATCGGCCATGACCATCGTCAACCGCTGGGGCGAAACAGTCTTTTCGGTAGACCCCTACCCGCAGGAATGGGACGGCTGGGACGGCAAAAACTCCATCTGGGGCGGGGCCGTGCCGACGGCGACCTATTATTACCTCCTCCGCTTGCGGTGGGACGGCAAATCGGTGACCGTGAAAGGGCCTATACAGGTCTTGCGGAGCGAATGACCGGCCGTTTTTTTTTGGTTTTGGTTTTTAAAAGCCGTTTTTCCGACACCCGGGGAAAACGGCTTTTTTCATTTCCGCTGGCGCGAGGTTTTTATGCTGGCGCGAGGTTTTTATGCTGGCGCGAGGTTTTATGCTGGCGCGAGGTTTTTATGCTGGCGCGAGGTTTTACCTCGTGCCTCGTATTCTGTCGGCTGTGCCGACAACACGAAGCTGGTTTTTGATAGAAAACAGATGAGTTTTAGCC
>JANOQP010000259.1:0-2995 GCA_031414895.1 Saprospirales bacterium | reverse complement strand
CCTCCAAAAAGAAGGGGCTGTTTTCCCAATCGATGCTTGAAAAACCACCAATTTCTGCCGTGCCAAAACCGATGACCACAGTGACGAGGCCATGGTTTGCGGTGAAAACATTGTGCTTTTCCTGAAAAACAATCGCGCCGCCCGCAGCATTTTTATGGACGGAAAACCGGACTTGCACCGATTGGTTGACCAAAATATCACCCGCGGCGTTGCGCAAAACAGCTTGGTAGGGAATGGCCATCGGCACGTTTTGGGCGAGGGCAGTAGCCGCAAAAAAGCAGCCAATGAGGAGCGTGAAAACCCGTTTGTTCATGGGAATCGTGGTTTTTGTTAAAGAATATCAGGCAAAAGAAAGGATTAAAAGGAGTTTTGAATGTTCGTTCATCATTACAAAAATATTTCTGCCATCATGCAGCGGGCCGAGCCGCCGCCATAGGTTTCGATGGTCGGGAGCGGTTGGTGGAGGAGCTTTGTGTGCGATGCGAGCGTCTCGATTTGGCCGGGCGAGAGCGATTGGAAAGCCTGTTCGCTCATCACGAGGATGCGATCGCCGGCGGTGTTTTGGACTTGCAGCATATTGCCCGCAAAATGGTTCATCTGGTCGAGCGAGATCTCGATAATCTCCTTTCCGGTCGATTCAAAAACCTCGGTCAGTTGGTGCCGCTCGTCCGCATCGCCGATCGAATCGAGGCAGATGACCACGAAGGTCTCGCCCATCGCCATCATCACATTTGTATGGTAAATTTCCTGTCCGGCGGCATCCGTTGCGCGGAAAAGGATGGCCGTGCAGCCCGTTTTTTTACAAAAATCTTCCAACAATTGGCCGTCCGTCCGGGGCGAAAGACAGGCGTAGGCAAGTTGGTTTTCATGGTCGAAAATGATGCTCCCGGTGCCTTCGAGGAAGCGGTCGTGGGCCTCGCTTTCTTCCAAATGCAATCGTTTTTTAATGAGAAACCCCGCTTTTTTGACGGTTTCGATGACGCTTTCCGCTCGTTCAAGGCGGCGGTTCACGGCGAACATGGGCCAAGTGGCGACCGTCCCGTCCTCGTGAAAACTGACCCAATTGTTCGGAAAAACGGCATCCGGTTTGACCGGTTCCGCGCTGTCCTCGGCGACAATGACGTTCACGCCCGCGCTGCGCAAATTTTGAACGAACGCATCAAATTCGGCCTGCGCCAAATGCCGCATTTCATCGGCGGAAAGTCGCCCATCGCGACTTTGGAATGCGTTGTTTTCCGCTGTTTCGGCATTGAACCCGAAATTGGCCGGGCGGACCATAAGGATGTTCGGAGTGGTCTGTTTTGCCATTTTTAGATGAAAAATTTTGGTGAAATTACGACTTTCAACCCTTTTGGCCCTCAAAAATACGCATAAACCTGCTGGATGAAACGCTCCCGCGAAATCATCCACGACAAAATGTGCAGCAAAAGGGAACAGACGAGGACGGTGCGAGTGCTGCATTTTTGGTCGGTTGATCAAATTTTATGGGCGCAAAGGAATGATTTCCCGGCCTATTTAGCTGCTCGGGCCATTGGCTGTGGGCGGCGGTTGGAAATGCACTTGCAAATTTTACATTTGCCCCACCTTGGCAAACCTTCCCGCCTTTTGACGGCGACCTATTCACTAATTTTCAGGGGCCGGCTCCGGATTCCCTGCACCAATTTTTTTATTTATGAACAATTCGAAACTCTATTATTGGGCATTTGCCGTTTCCATCGCCGGCTTCCTTTTTGGCCTCGATACCGTCGTCATTTCTGGCGCGGAACAGGCCATCCAAAAACTGTGGAACCTCGGTTCGGGCGAGCACGGGTGGGTCGTCGCGGCGGCCATTTGGGGCACCGTTTTCGGCGCACTTTTCGGCGGAATTCCCTCTGACAGGCTTGGCCGGAAAAAGACGCTTTTCCTGATCGGGGCACTGTTCGCTGCCTCCTCGATTGGAACGGCCCTGGCAAATGATGTTACGGTCTTCGTGATTTTCAGGTTCATGGGCGGCCTTGCCATCGGGGCGTCGTCGGTGACCGCGCCGCTTTATATCTCCGAAATCGCGCCCGCCGAAAAACGCGGCCGCTTGGTCGCGCTTTTTCAGTTCAACCTCGTTTTCGGGATTTTGCTGGCCTTTGTGGTCAACTATTTTTTGCACGGCTCGGACGGCCCGGACACTTGGCGATGGATGCTCGGATGGGTCGCGCTGCCGTCGCTGATTTTTTGCATCGCGGTGCTGGCAGTCCCTGAAAGCCCACGTTGGCTGGCAATCATTAAAGGAGATTCAGCAGGGGCGCTAAAAGTCCTCCAAAGGATCAATCCAGCGACCGCCGAGCGCGAACTTTCGGAGATTGTTTCGAGCCAAAAGGCCGGAGCGAACTCTAGCAGCTTGTCGGCGTTTTTTTCAAAAAAATACAGCCTTTTGATCCTTTTGGCCTTTTTGATCGCTTGTTTTAACCAACTTTCGGGCATCAACGCGGTGCTTTATTATGCCAAAAGGATTTTGCAGGATGCTGGAATGGACGAAAAGGGCGCACTCCTTTTTTCGGTCGCCATCGGGGCTGCCAACCTTGTTTTCACGATTCTAGGGATGTCGCTGATCGACCGTTTTGGCCGACGGTTTTTGATGTTCATCGGCTCTGTGGGCTATATTTTGTCGCTCGGCGGCCTGGCCTGGGCATTCATGAGCGGCTCGACAACGGGCAATTTGGTGCCTGTTTTGGCCATCCTTTTCATCGCTTCTCATGCTGTCGGTCAGGGGGCGGTCATTTGGGTGTTCATTTCCGAGATCTTTCCGAATTCCGTCCGTTCATGGGGCAACGCCCTCGGTTGCGGCACGCACTGGGTCTTTGCGGCCATCATCACGACGGCTTTCCCGGCGGCGAAAGAGTCGTTCGGAGCTGGCAATATCTTTGCCTTTTTTGCCTGCATGATGGTCTTCCAACTCCTTTTTGTCTGGAAAATGATGCCGGAAACGAAAGGCGTTTCGCTGGAGGATTTGGAGAAAAAATTG
>JANOQP010000258.1:0-4125 GCA_031414895.1 Saprospirales bacterium | reverse complement strand
TCTGGGGCAAAGTGAAATACCTGATTATTTTCGAGCAATCACTTAATTTTTGCCTTGAAGTTCCCCGATCAAATCATATTCCGTCGCCTCGGTTATTAAAACCTGAGCAAAATCGCCCAACCGGACAGGCGATTTTTTGGTCGAAACCAACACCTCATTATCGACTTCCGGAGAGTCGGACTCTGTTCGGCCAACCCAATAGCCGCCCTCTTTTCGGTCAAAAAGGACGCGCACGGTTTGCCCGATTTTCGCCTCGTTTTTTTCGAGCGAAATGACCGACTGGACTTCCATCAAACGGGCTGCCCGCGACTCTTTTTCCCCTGGCGAAATATCATCTTCCACCAAATAGGCCGACGTGTCGTCTTCGTGCGAATATTGAAAAACGCCGACGCGCTCGAAGCGTTGTTCTTCGACGAAATTGACCAAATCCTGAAATTCCTCCTCCGTTTCGCCCGGAAAACCGACCAAAAAGGTGGTTCGAATAGCGATTCCGGGGACTTTTTCGCGGATTTTGCCCAAAAGCTCGGTCGTTTCGGCGCGGGTAATATGGCGTTTCATGGCCGATAAAATGCGGTCGTTGGCGTGCTGCAACGGCATATCGAGGTAATTGCAAACCTTCGGTTGGCGGGCGATCACGTCCAATATTTCGAGCGGGAATTTCGATGGAAAGGCATAGTGCAGCCGGATCCATTCGATGCCCTCGACTTCGCAAAGTGCGTCCAAAAGGCGCGGAAGCTCCCTTTTTTTATAAATGTCGAGGCCGTAATAGGTCAATTCCTGGGCAATCAACATGAGCTCTTTCACGCCGCGCCGGGCGAGGCTTTTGGCCTCTTTGACCAGTTCCTCGATCGGGCGCGAAACGTGGCCGCCGCGCATTAGCGGGATGGCGCAAAAAGAACAAGTGCGGTTGCAGCCCTCTGAGATTTTAAGGTAGGCAAAATGCGGCTCGGTCGTGATCTCGCGCTCTCCGACAAGTTCGTATTTATAATCGGCCTCCAAACGGCCCAAAAGCGCGGGCATTTCCATTGTGCCAAAAAAGGCATCCACTTCGGGGATTTCCTCCTCCAAATTCTCTCTATAACGTTGCGAAAGACAACCTGTTACATAGAGTTTCTCTATTTCGCCGTCTGTTTTTGCGGTTGCATATTGCAATATCGTGTCAATGCTTTCTTGTTTGGCCCTATCAATAAAACCACAGGTATTTATAATGACAACATTAGCATCATTACCAGTTTTTTCGTGAAAAACCGTATAGTCATTGCCGCGCAATTGGGTAATTAAATTCTCGCTGTCCACCAAGTTCTTTGAACAACCGAGCGTAATTACATTGATCTTGTCTTTGCGAATGGTCTTTGTTTTCATAGTCCGTCTATACCCGTTACGGTCGTATATTTGAATGATAATTTCTTGCCCGGATTGACAATTTTAAAGGCCGATTGGCACATCAAGGTGGCCTCGTGGAAGCCAGATAAAATCAGCTTCAATTTGCCCGGATAAGTGTTGATATCGCCGATGGCGAAGATGCCCGGCACGTTGGTCGAGTAGTCAAAAGTATTCACCTCGATGGCCCCTTTTTCGAGATTTAGGGCCCAGTCGGCGATGGGGCCGAGTTTAGGGGTCAGGCCGAAAAGGGGGATAAAACAATCAGTTTCTATCAAAAATTTGCCCTTTTCATCGTGTTCGATGGTCAAGTCGGTGAGTTTTCCATTTCCGCCGAGGCCGATTATTTGGGAGTTTGTCAATAATTTGATACGGCCATTTTCGGCCAGTTCCATCACCTTTTCGACCGAATCGGGCGCGCCGCGAAACTCTGTCCGGCGATGGATCAATGTGATTTCCTTGGCAATATCCGACAGAAAGATTGTCCAGTCGAGCGCGCTATCTCCGCCGCCTGCAAGCACGACTTTTTTATCGTGATAAAACTCCGGTTCTTTGATAAAATAAGAAATCCCTTTGTCCTCGTATTGTTCAATATTGTCAATGGGCGGTTTGCGCGGTTCAAAACAGCCGAGGCCGCCCGCTATTGCGATAACTGGGGCATTTATTACAGTTCCCTTATTGGTCTCCAATAAAAAATGACCGTTTTCTTGACGCGCAATAGACTCTGCACGTTCGCCGAGCGTAAAACCGGGCCTAAATGGGGCGATTTGTTTCATCAAGTTTTCCACTAGTTCACCAGCCAAAATAGATGGATAACCGGGGATATCATAGATTGGCTTTTTCGGGTAAATTTCGGTCAATTGCCCGCCCGTTTGCGGCAATACATCAATTAAATGACAGCGCAATTTTAATAGGCCAGCCTCGAAAACGGTGAAGAGCCCGACTGGGCCTGCGCCAATGATTATTATGTCTGTTTCTATCATTTTTAAATTACTTTCCAATAAAATTAGCCTTCCTTTTCTCCAAAAATGCCGCTGCCCCTTCTTTAAAATCAGCGGAGTTTGTCAAATCCCCAAAGGCATCAACTTCCTCTTTAAATCCCTTCAAGCCACCTTTATCAAAATAAGCATTGACAGTTTCCACGATTTTACCTATTGCGATAGGTGCTTTTGTTGCTATTTTTTCAATCAACTCGGTCGCCTTCGCCACCTCTTCGCCCATCGGGACGACATAATTGACCAAGCCCAAACGATGTGCTTCTTCGGCATTTATCATGTCGGCGGTCATCAAAAGTTCGATTGCTTTTGTTTTGCCGAGAAATTGGATCAGCCTTTGCGTGCCGCCGTAGCCCGGGATTAGGCCGAGATTGACCTCTGGTTGGCCAAATTTTGCTTTCTCGCCCGCAATTCTAATGTGGCAGGCCATGGCGAGTTCGCAGCCCGCGCCGAGGCAAAAACCATTGACCGCCGCAACCACCGGTTTTGAAAACCTTTCTATCGCGAAAAAAATATCGTGGCCGTGCGCCGACATTTTTTGGCCTTCGTCGCCGCTGATTTGGGTAAATTCTGAAATATCGGCGCCCGCGACAAATGCTTTTTCGCCCGCACCGGTCAAGATCACGCCCTTTAAATCCTTGATTTCCTTATAACCTATATTGAAAAAACTGTTGAGCTCGCTCATCGTTGTTGCATTGAGCGCGTTCAATGCCTGCGGGCGGTTGATGGTGACTGTCGCGATGCCGTTCGTGACCTTGACGATCAAGTTTTGAAAATTCATTTGAAGGAAAAATTTGTCCGGCAAAACCCGGTTGCCCGTTGAAATGTTTAAAATTCGGGCAAAAGTACAAAAATGCAGCGCAGAGAAATTGGGCAACCTGCTTTTTATGCAGAACCCAAAGCCTCTATTTTCAGGAGCAATTTGCGCCCAAAATTGCGGATAAGCACCGATATGGTAAGCATATACGCAACTTGGAGCGTTTTTGACTGACAAAAATCGCTACCGAGGAACGCGCGAATAAATTTGAGACCCCCTTTTTATGAATGTCGTGGCCTGTTCATTTTGAATTGCGACAAATATTTATGTGTTCGCCCGCTTGATTTTAGAAATTATGAGCGACTAAATTCACGGCGCAAAATACGAACAACATGGGCGAACCAATTCCATTCACGCTGCGCGTTGCGCCGATGACCCATAAAGGCGAAAGTCGGATTGCCGTCTATTCGACTGGATTTGACAACCTGTTCCCACAAAAGATGCGGAAAATAGCCGGCAGCAACTGGCTTCAAACAGAACGGTGCTGGCATTTTCCATACACAGTTGCTCATTGGGCGCAATTCAAAAAAGTTTTTGAAAACACGCCCGTCCAAATTGCGGAAACAGGTTTCGGCACCGGTCAAAACGCCGTCGAACCACCAAAGCAAGTTGCCGAGGAGCATGGGCTTGACCATAAAATCCTGTTGCACAAGCACGATAAAAATATGGAGATATTGGGAATCGACCTGCCAATGGGGCTGGTTGCGACCCATTTGGAGACCGTCAAAAACATCCGTGGCCGTCGATGGAACCAAAATGAACGAATTTGGGAGGTGCCGATGACAAAAATCACGCTGCGGTTCATCGAAAAATATCTTTCGGATGTGATTGTTTGGCGATTTGACCCAAAATCGGTGGAATGGCCAGAAAAATGGGCCAATGAAGCAGAAGCCATCAGGCCAGTCACCTTACCTTTTGTGCCAGCAAAGTGGG
>JANOQP010000257.1:0-9201 GCA_031414895.1 Saprospirales bacterium | reverse complement strand
TTTTACAATAAAATGTTCGATGTGGACGACTGGGAAGTTGCCGTCGAACTGAAATGTTTTGCCGTAAAAAAGGCCAAAAAGGAGCTCTGCAACCTTTCTTTCAAACGGAAAGTGTCAAAGTACGACCATGTTTTTTACGTCCGCGAAGGTTGGGGCAACAAGGCCGAGGGCGTTTTTTGGAAAAAAGGGCAATACTATTGGGAGGCTTGGCTCGACGGCGAAAAAGTGGCGACGAAGTATTTTTTCATCGAGGACGCGACGCGAAAAATCGAGCGCGGCGACAACCCTTATGTGCAATTGCAGTCTTTGAAACTTTATGAGGGGCCATACGATGATGTCGTCGAATTTGAGCGGGCCTATTTGAAGACCTTCAACAGCGAGGAATCACGATATATATATGCCGAGGTGATGCTCAAAAACCTGGTCATCAACAAGCCCTGGCAGCTCGAGCTTTTCATCAAATTTTACAACGACGCCCGCGAACTGAAAGGCCAGATCGTGCGGATGCACAAGGTCGAAAAGAGCGACGAGAGCATCAAGATCACCGCCGGTTGGGGCTCGAACGTCAAAGGTTCGTGGCGCAACGACCGATATACCGCCGAAATCATTTTCATGGACACACTGATGGCGGTGATGCCATTTGAGGTTGGCGTTGAAAATGAAGAAGGCGTAAATCCCGTGTTTTTGCCCGAAAGCACGGGCGGCGGCATCTTTTTGGACGAGATCGACAACTCGGAGGACACCGAGACTTTTGAGGATGTCCTCAAAAAACTCGAATCGCTCATCGGCCTCCAAGACATGAAAACGCGGGTGAAAGAGCACGCTGCGTATATCCAATTTCTCCAATTGCGGCGCGAAAAAGGCTTCAACGAGGGCGAAAGCATCAATGTCCACTCGGTTTTTATCGGCAATCCCGGCACGGGCAAAACGTCGGTCGCCAAGATGATGGGGCGGCTCTACAAAAAAATGGGCCTGCTCTCAAAAGGCCATGTGCATGAGGTGGATCGCGTGGACCTCGTCGGCGAGTATATCGGGCAGACCGCGCCGAAGGTCAAAGAGGCCATCGAAGCGGCGCGCGGTGGGGTGCTTTTTATTGACGAAGCCTATGCCCTCGCCCGCACGCCGGAGGACTCGAAGGATTTTGGCCGCGAGGTGATCGAGATCTTGGTGAAAGAACTGTCCAACGGCACGGGCGACCTTGCAGTCATCGTGGCCGGTTATCCGAAGGAAATGAAGCAATTTTTGGACTCCAATCCGGGGCTGAAATCACGTTTTAAACTCTTTTTTGAGTTCTCTGACTATCTCCCGCAGGAACTTTCGCGCATCGCCGATTTTGCTTTGATCGAAAAAGAGGTCGTCGCAACACCCGACGCGCGGCAGCAAATCGACGAGATCATCACGGATGCCTATCGGAAGCGCGACCGCAGTTTTGGCAACGCCCGTTTTGTCTATGATCTGGTGGACAAGGCGAAACTCAACCTCGGCCTCCGTGTAATGCTCGACAAAGACCCGACGAAACTTTCCAACAACGAGCTCTCGCTCATCAACCTGAAAGACGTGGAGAAAGTCCAGATCTTGACCAAAAAAGCACTGCCCGAAATCCCGATCGACGAGGTGCATTTGGCAAAAGCGATGCACGAACTCGACAGCCTCATCGGGATGGACAATATCAAGCACGAGATGCTCGAACTGGTCCGCCTCATCCGTTATCACCGCGAAAACGGGCGCGATGTGCTCAAAAGGTTCTTCCTGCACACCGTTTTCATCGGCAACCCCGGCACGGGAAAAACGACCGTCGCCCGCATTTTGACCCGGATCTACAAAGCACTCGGCGTGCTCGAGCGCGGTCACATGGTCGAAACCGACCGACAGGGTTTGGTGGCAGGGTTCGTGGGCCAAACGGCCATCAAGACCGCCGAAAAAATCGAGGAGAGCATGGGCGGCGTGATGTTCATCGACGAAGCGTACTCGCTGACGCAAAAGGCCATTTCGTCGAGCGGCGATTTTGGCGACGAAGTGGTGCAGACTTTATTGAAAAGAATGGAGGACAACCGGGGCGAATTTTTCGTTTTCGTCGCCGGATACCCCGAAAATATGGACAATTTCCTCAAAGCAAACCCCGGACTGTCGAGCCGTTTTGACAAAATCCTGCGCTTCGAGGACTATTCGCCCGCCGAACTTTTGGAGATCGCGCTCAAAATGTTCTCCGACGAGGGTTTTGGCGTGGCCGAGGACGCGAAAGACCATATGAAAGAGTATTTCGTGTTTTTGCACCAGTTCCGCGACCGCTATTTTGGCAATGCCCGCACGGTGCGGCAGGTCGTCGGCGAGGGCATCAAAACGCAAAACCTGCGCCTCGCAAACCTCTCCGTCCAACAGCGCGGCGAACTGAACGTCTATCAAATCACGCTCGACGACATGGCGGCATTTTCGATGGACAAGGACAAGTTGCAGGTTTTCCAGCGTCGGGGGATTGGGTTTGGGCGGTGATTTTCAGCACATTGCAACATTACAAATCCTGAATTTCGTTATCAAAATGGGAAGCCGTCGATTTCCTCATGCAGCACGACGTGGAGCTGTAGGACATCGTACTGGGGTTTGTGCCGCCGATGGGGCGGGTCGCCCGCACCGAATTTATACGATAGCCACAGGCGATAATTGCGTCCAAATTGTAAAATGTAGTGTCGTAGTTTTTGCCATCGGCGGCAGTTGTAAAGAATTTCTTTACAACTGATATTTCCAAAAGCTCGCCTTCCACAAATATCTTTTTGAGGTGCTGCCCGATGTTCTGTTTGGTGCTTCCGAAAAGCGCGGCAATCATTTTTTGGGTGAGCCAGACAGTTTCCCTGCACCATCACTTCGATGCCGTCCTCGCCCGCTTGGTTGGTAAAAATCAGGAACTCGGCGGTGCTGTTGCGGATTTGTCGGTTTTTGTTTGCCATAGTTGGTGATAAGGGCGGCAAAGTAACATACAAACAAAAGATATGATTGAAAATGTCCGTCCCCGGATGCAGCACAACAACACCGGATGGGAAGCCGTCGATTTCCTCATGGAGCACGGCGTGGAGCGGCTGGGCATCGTGCTGGGGTTTGTGCTGCCGATGGGTGGGGGTTGGGGTGGCGAGAGAAAGCCGAGTTTGGGAGAAAACGAAGCCTTTGTCACGGTTTGCGGCGAGGGCTTCCATTTTTCAACTGAAAACTATGAATTGGCTAATGCCCGAATTGTCCTATCAAAATCTTTCCATTCGTTGAAAGCATCGTGGATTTCGCCTTGCTTTTTTTCAAAAGTATACAGATGCCAGAAATATTCGTACCCAGCCGCCTGGGCATTGTTGCGAATCGTCCTTGTGCTGGATTTTGGGCAGCATTCAGCAAAGAGCCAGATTTTGGAAACGTACTTGTTGAGGTTTGTAAAATACTCTTTCTCAATTGTATTGGTCTTGATGTAAGACTTACAACTGATTACAACCTTGACTTTTGATTGTTCAATGAACTTAAAATCCATGATTTTGTCCGTCCCCCCTTCGCCATTCCAACGATGGACAAAGCCGCCTTCATGAATGATGATATCGCATTCGTTTGAGAATTCGCCATCATCGTTGAGAATTTGACCCCAACTTGCGGTCAGGTTCGTACCGTTCAAAATCTTCCTGATTTTGTAAATCAACAAAGCTGAAAAACGGAGGCCTCTGGCAAAAGTGAAAATGATGCCTTTGTTTTTGCCGGATTTTGCCTCGGCAGCAACTATCTTGTCATCGAGCCGGTATGCCATCAAATGACCCTTCACATCGTGGTAATCTTCCGATAAAAAAGCTGGGTGAATCATTTATAGTAGGTTTGAGATAAGTTGGTTGAGTGTTTGTTTTTGAAATTTGGCCACCTCGCGCAAACGCATTTCCCCTTTTTTCGAGATGGTAATACTTCCCCACCCGTTCGACATGTCCAAGCCGAGTAGATTTTCGATGCCGATTAGGTTCAAAAAATTCTGACGTACATTTTCCAAATCCGTGTGCAGGTTTGACTTTTCAAACTTGATTATTGCCACCTTTTTGTTTTTGGAATCGGCATAGAGAGTGACAATATCGCCAGCTTTCTTGTTGGGATGGGCAAGAAACAATGGTCGCATTGACTTCAAATCGTGTGAAGTAATACGCTTTTCAAGCAAGGCCTTGGCTATTTCCATTTGAGATTCGGAAGGGTATTTTACCAAATTGGCCACCGCCTCAACGCTGTCAAGAGTCCTGGAACGGACCAATTCCAGCACGGAGGATTCCAATTTTCTGACCGACAAAAACTTTTGAAGCATCCCCGATGTGATTGAGAGCAAAGCCGCCACTTTGCCCAGACTTCCATAATGGGCAACTAAAGTTTCAATATCGGCAGCGATGTCCAAGATGCTTGCCTTGCGACTCACATTTGCAGTTTTGGTATTTTGGAGCATTCTGCCCATTGCCATGTCGTGCTTTTCCATATCAATTCGATTTTGGTTATTCAACTAAAAAATTGTTGGTAATCAGCCAGTCTTTCAATGCGGACAGCATGATTTCTTCTGCCTCTTGGTTGACTTGGCCGACCGCCAATTCAAGTGCTTTGTGAATTTTGAACGGTAAATTCACGATTACCGTAGGCTCCAATTTGGGCTTGAGGGCATCGGTGATGATTTCCTTAAAACTGGCCCCCGGGTGGATTTCTGAATATTCAAGTGCCCGCCGTTGTGCAGGCTTAGGAACTCCGCTGACAAGCCATTCAGCCATTGCATTCATTTTTTCGGGATTTCCCTGACCTGCCGTAATTGCTCGTTTGGCTTGTTGCAGGGAAATTTGCTTGTCCGCCAACATGGATTGAATTTCAGGGGTTCCCTGTTCTTTGATGTGGATGAATCTCCGAATTGACTTGATGCTCATGCCAAGTTTCTCTTTCACCTTTCGTTCATCGCGGCCAAAGTGGACATAAAGCTTTGTAACAGCATCCATCGTGTCTGCCTCGTTCATGTCTTGCCGGAGAAGGTTTTCAGAAAGGGACATAGCCAATGCGTCGATTTCAGAAATGTCTCCCGTGAATGTCGCCAAAATCGTAGGCTCTCCAAGCATTTGATGTGCCCGAAACCGACGGGAGCCAACCACTACGTCATAAGGCGGATTATCAATAGTGCCTCTTAAAACGATTGGTTGCATCAAGCCGTTCACTCGAATACTTTCGGCCAATTCTTCCAACAAAAGTTGTGAATTGGGTGTGTCAAGGTCTGTCCGGACATTTATCCCCTGAAGGACAATTTGCTCCAGCGGTACTTCCTTTACGATGCTGATATTCATGTTTCAATAGATTTAGGTTGAAAATCAATTGTGTTTTAGCCAAACTATTACTTACAAAGCTCCCCCTTCCCCACACCCTTCCCCGAAATCAAGAAAGCCTCCCCACGTTCAAGTTTCCCTACCTCTTTCAAAAGCTCTTTCGCCTCGCCAGAAGCCAACGAAAACTTCTGTTCCAAAAACCGATGCGACTTCGGCGTCGATTTCAGCACAATCGGAAATTCCAGCAATTCCAGAAAGTCAAAATTCGAGGTATCATAATCATCCGGCGACTGCGAGGCGAGGATGACCATCCCGCCCTGCGAGCGGATTTCACGAATCATCGTTTCGAGGATTTTGGCGCGTTTCGGCACGGCCAAAAAGTTGTGGGCCTCGTCCAAAACCACGACCGTCCGGATTTTTCGCGCCCCGGTTTCTTTGTTGAAAGGCGCGTCGCCGAGCCGTTTGAGTTCCGAAAAAACACGGTCGAGGATGAGAAAACAGACCAAATCCCGCCGCTCGATTTCGTGCAAATCAATCACGAGCGACTTGTTCGTCCATGTTTCATAAATCAGTTCGCCCGTCTGGGCAAAGTATCGTTGCTCGACGAGCGGGCGCAAAATCGAGGTCAAGGTGTCCGCTTTTTTCACCCCTTTTTGCACCTCGGCACGGACGGCATCGAAGTCTGGGTACGGCTTGTTTTCCGCAAAACCCGTCAAAATCGCCTGATAAAGCGACTCTTCCTGCACCTTCCCGAAGCTGGCCTCCACGTTTTTGAACACGCCGACGATGCGTTCGGCAAGTGCCCGTTGGGCAGCTTCGTCGCCCGCGGCCTGCGCGAAAATGTTGAGCGGCAGCGGCTTTTTTTTCACGTCAATAAGTTCGGCTTGCGTATCGAGCATGAAATCGCGGTCGCTGGCGATATCGCCTTTCGCGTAGTCAAAAAAGATGAAGTGCGTTTCGTAGCCGCTCTGTTTGCGGATTTGCCGCAGGAGGTGCTTCAAAAAATAGGTCTTGCCCGAGCCCGACCCGCCCATGA
The DNA here is from genome assembly GCA_031414895.1 of Saprospirales bacterium. Lineage (GTDB taxonomy): Bacteria > Bacteroidota > Bacteroidia > Chitinophagales > Saprospiraceae > JANOQP01. Next base: position 2,874 of record JANOQP010000257.1, on the reverse strand, counting down.
TGCCAAAATGCGGGTTGTTGGCCGTGTTAATCTGGAACTCGATGGGCAGTTTCGTCTTTTTGTCCACGCCGATGCGGACGCTCAAAACGTCGGCAAGCGCGGATTTTTCGCCCGTTTTTTCCGCTGAACCAGCCGTTTCGGGGCCGTCGGATTTCAGGCCAGACCGCGCTTTTTCGGCAATCGCCGACAGGTAGTCGTAACCCTTAAGCCGCTCCGTTTCGTAAAAAATGATATGCAGCCCATGCTCGATATGCCTTTCCAGCAAATCGACGTACTCCTCGTCGGCAATCTTTCGGCGGTATTTTTGAGAGAGCAGGGCCTGATAGATGAGCCGGTCGTCGCCCTCGAAGGTCGAGACTGCGGGTTGCTCCGTGCTGCGGACGGTGTTGACTTTGGCCAGAACGTCAGGGTTTCTCTCCTCGAAAACAGGCTCGCGACCCACCTGCAACGACCGCCCGAAGGCGATACGCATAGTGATGTAGTTGTGCGACCCGCGCAGTTTGAGGCTCTCTTTGACCGAGTTGAAATAGACGGAGCCGAGCTTCGTCAGTTGGACTTTGTCTTTCATGAGCGTTTGGCGAAAGGGTATTGGCCGGGCACGATGGTCGTGATGCCGCCCTGGTTTTTGACCTCAAATTCCTGGGCGATACACGGGAGGAGGAGGTCGTAATATTCGCCGACCACCTCTTCGTCCTGCGAGAGGAGGATGACCTGATGGCTGGCCTTTGGGAAATAATTTTTCGTCAGGTTGCGGCGGTGGATACTGTCGAGACGGCCAAACGGCGTGTCGATGATGATGGGCAGTTTTTTGCCCGAAACCTGAATCAAGGCCCACAAAAGCGAGATGGCGAAAATCTCTTTTTCGCCCGCCGACAACTTTGTTTTGTCGAGCTCGCTGCCCTCGGCGTTGAAAAGTTTGACCTCAAAATTGGAATCCGGCAGGATTTGGACGCGGCTGATGAGGTCGGGTTTGTGGTTCAATTGCTGCCACATGAACAGGATTTCCGTCTCCAATTGGGCCGTTTTGCTGGCCTGAAACTGTTTTTGGAAATCCTTGATGGCGGTCTGTAATTTGTCGCAATACTCGAATTGCCTTTTGTTTTTCTCGCTCAAATCATTCCGTGACTGCCAGTTGGTGATTTCTCTATTTATGGTTTCAACTTGTTTGTCGTTTTGATACATATCATCGTCAAGCCGTTTTACAGAGAATTTTTTGGCGCCGATTAGTTCAGCAAGTTCTTTTTTACGGTCGAAAAGCCGCTGAATAGCATCGCTGTTGCTGCCCGAAGTAGATTCTACGGTTCCCACTTTATCGAGGAAAATGGAAATCTGTTTGAGCTTTTCGGCCTTCTGGCCCAGCACCGAGACGACACCGTCGTTCAGCCCAAAAATGAAGCGGCGGATTTTTTCGGCCTCATCGTTCGAGAGGTTGTGGATGATGGGGCGGTCGTCGAATTCGAGCGAGCCGCCGCCGAGCATATTGCGAAGGGCTGAGTCGATTTTACTCTCAAAATATCTGCGCATCCCCGGCGTAACGTTGAAGGGGGGAGCGGGCGTGTTGTTGAAAACGGAGTCGATGATGGTCGTGATTTTGGGCTCGACTTCAGCCTGTGCGGCTTTCAATTGAAACAATTTTTTTTCATCTTCCAACTGTTCCAATAATTCATCAAAAAGGCTACTTGCCAAAATGAAAGGCAGGTGGTCTTTAGCCAGATTGATGTAGTCTTCTTCGAGAGTTACTTTTTCTTCAATGCGCCTGTTTTTCTCAATCAAGTAATTGTCCCGTTTATCAGGAGCAAGAAAAGAAATGCGCCGTGTTTCATTATCAATGCTTTCAACCTCAATTTCCAATCGCTCAATTTCCTCCATTAAAGCGGCGATTTCATGGCTTTTCATCTCATTTGCTGACTGCAATCCAGTGCGTTTTGCTTCACGTTCGGAAACTTCTTTTTTAGCTTCTGCATCTTTGCCGTATTCTTTAAAAATGCGTGTTCGAACTTCTTTGATGTCCGATATTAACTGAGAATACAGGTTTATTCCCAACACTTCTTTTAGCGAAATTGCAAATGCAGAATCGGAGTCAGAGGCAAAGTCTTGAATTTTCTCACCATCAAAAAAGAAAAATTGAGAGACATTGAATGGCAAAATAGTGTCTATTCTTTCCTGACAATCTTGTACAGATTCCAAGCCTTCAATCGATTTGCCGTCCTCCAAAATTTCGAGAAACTGTTTAGGTTCTTCGCTCGAACCAACTTTGAATTCCCATCGTCGGCGAATCGAAATGTCCTTTCCCAAATTGCTGATTATTGGAACGTCCTTTAAAAAGAGTTCAACGGACATATCACTGAACGACAAGCCAGCTTCTTTCACTTTATGATTCAAAAGTGCGTGTAAGTAGGTGTTATACGTTTCTAATTTAGCTCCCCGTGACGGGTACAAATTACGGGCCCCCATGCCATAAAGACAAAGAAAAACAGACTCCAAAAAGGTGGTCTTGCCCGCTCCGTTTGTCCCTCCGAAAAGTACTACATTAGTTTTAGGGGAAAGATTTTGGTCAAAGTCCCCGACTTCGTATTCTCCGTAGAAGCTTTTGAAATTCTTCCATTTAATTCCGTTGATAATCATGTGTTGGCCGTGTCTTTTTGCTGTTTCAATTCATTCTCCGTCACGAAGTATTTCACTTTCTTAAAAATATCATCGTAAATGTTCTGCCGCCGCAAGTGTGTGGCGTTTTCCTTTTCGGTCATCATCAGTTCGCGGATATGGTCGGGATTGATGCCATGCGAAGCGGCGACTTCGTTGAGGAGTCTGTTTTCTTCTTCTTCGCGTTGAAGTTGGAGGTCGTTGTCAGACATGGCTATCGATATTTTTTTA
>JANOQP010000256.1:0-4697 GCA_031414895.1 Saprospirales bacterium | reverse complement strand
ATTGGCGGTTAACGCAGCCGAAGTGACTCCAATATTTTCCAATCCCGCCAATTTTCACACGAAACGGCGGCTAAAGCCGCCGGTACACGCCTGGGCTAATCAGTTACAAATTTTCAATAAAAGCACCTATAAATGTCCATTTGAAATCGATGGCTCCTTGCAAAATTGGCCATGCACGATGAAATTCGGGCATCACCAAATCCGTATTCCGCAATCAAAATTACCTTCGCCCCCATGCGATTCGATATTATCACCGTCCTGCCCGAACTTTTGACCGGCCCACTCGATTTTTCAATGATGAAAAGGGCGAAAGACCGGGGGCTTTTGGAAGTCCAAATCCACGATTTGCGGCAATTTGGCGCGGGTCGCCACCAACAAGTGGACGATGCCCCGTTCGGCGGCGGCGCGGGCATGGTCTTGATGGCCGAGCCGATCTCAAAGTGCATCGAGCAACTGAAAGCCGAACGCGATTACGACGAAATCATCTTCCTCACGCCCGACGGGCAGCTTTTTGACCAACCGCTCGCCAACCGTATGTCGTTGAGAACCAACCTGTTGTGCATTTGTGGACATTATAAGGGCATCGATCAGCGCCTCCGCGACAAATACGTCACGCTCGAGATCAGCATCGGCGATTACGTCCTTTCGGGCGGCGAACTGGCGGCCTGCGTGCTCGTGGATGCCATCGGGCGGCTCCTGCCGGGCGTTTTGAACGATGAAACGTCCGCGCTTTTTGATAGTTTTCAGGACAATTTGCTCGCCCCGCCCGTCTATACTCGGCCCGCGGAATGGGACGGCCGACCGGTCCCGGAGGTTTTGGTGAGCGGCCACGAGGCCAAGATTGCCGATTGGCGGCACGAGCAATCGCTCGAACGGACGCGGGCGCGGCGGCCGGATTTGCTCAAAAAATGGGAAGAATAACGAGCGGCACACCCGTATTTTATTGAAAAAAACTAGATCGGATCGCCCCGTTTTGAGCCCCCTAAAATCCCACCGGTTATCCGGGGCGGGCGGCTTTTTTTGCCCATCGCAAGAAACCCGTATCGGAAACACGCACCCATTTTCTGCACCGCAACCCGCTTGCGTTAGGTGATTCGCGGGATTTCCGCTTATTCAAGTCTTTGAGATACAGCGCACCGCACTTGTCCCGACTTTTGGAAAGGTCAAGCCCCCCGGCTTATTTCATCACTTGAAAAAACGGGGTTTTATGCGAACACTTTTATTCCTTTCGATCATCGGCCTGTTTGGCCCAATTTTGGGCCCTGGCCAATGCCGCGCCCAATGCACCGGCAACCAGCTCACCACCACTTTATCCAATCTTGCCAGCCAGTACGGACAGTATATCACCGCGGACTGCACTGGAAACCTTATCAATTTCAACTATCAAGTTGCGGCGGGCGGCTCGTTGGTCACGCTCGAAGTGCGGAGCGGGACCGGCTGTTCCGGCGAATTGATGCGGGCGATCACGTTCACCGAAGGGCTCTTCAATTCGGTCAATTTTTCGCCTGCCCTTGCGGTCACGGAAGGCCAGACCTATTCATTTATCATCATCAATTCGGCCCAAATAAACGTCAAGATGAACACCAACAGCGGCTACCAGACCGGCGGCCTGCTCCTCGGCACCACCTGCCAATCGTACCCCGCGGCGAACAGTTGGGACATGGTTTTCAGCTATGCCATCGTGGCTGCGCTGCCCGTCGAAATGGTTGGTTTTTCAGCAAGATTAGAAGCTGAAAATATCCGCCTCAACTGGCAAACCGCCTCCGAGACCAACAACCTGGGATTCGAGGTCCAGCGCAGCGGGGACGGCTTTTATTGGCAAAAAATAGGTTTTGAAAATGGGAGCGGCACGACGACCGACCGCCACGACTATTCCTTTTTGGATGAAAAGCCGCTGGCTGGGTTGGGTTTTTACCGCCTTCGGCAAATGGGCTTCGATGGAAAGGGGGATTTTTCAAACATCGAAACGGCCGAAACGGCAGCTGGTCATGGCTTTTCGGTTTTCCCAAATCCGCCCCTGGCGGACGAACTGACCATTCTTTTTGACGAAAAAATGCAGGGTGAAAATGCCCTGATCCGCCTTTTCAACGCAACCGGGCAATTGGTCAGGTCCACCGGATTGAGCCACACGATGGACGTGGGCGGGTTGCCGCCGGGCATCTATTCGCTCGAAATGGGTGGTTTTGTCCAAAAAATCATTGTCCAATAAGCGGCCACGAATTGCGCAAATTTCAGGTTTCGTGCAAATAATGGGCAGCGGTTTAACGTCGGAAGGTTATTGAACAGCGTTCAAAACCTTCCGACGTTCAACTCCCCAAAAACTCAATTTTTGACGACCGCGCGCCCCGTCCGGTGGCCATCTTTTTCCAAAGAAATCAAGTACAGCCCCTGCGGGAATTTCCCCAAATCCATCTTTTTCGTCAAAACCGCCGCCGTTTTTTCAACGATTTCAGCGGACAAGACCTGCCCTTTTGCATCCATCAAAACGATCCGGAAGCTGCCCGTTTCATTTGATCTCAACAAAAGTTCGGTCGGGCCGCTCGTTGGGTTTGGGGTCATCGAAAAAGTGGAAAATTGCAGCGGCTGCCCGGTCGAAACTGCGCCAAATTCATGGCAGCCCTTGTCCGGTTTTGAGTCGCGCGGCAGGCCGTCGAGGTCGAAATTGATGCCCGTTCCGGTCACGCCCTTGTCGATGCAGGGGCTTCCGATGGCAAGGTGAAAATCATCTTGGTCGGGGTCCAAAAATTTTGGGTCGGCGTTTTCAACATCGTTCGTGCCGTTGAAATCGGGCGAAAACGAGTTGTCGAGCGACAAATTCCCACCGTTTGAAATGACCTCCGGTGTGCCGGCTTCGAGGTAATAACTGTTCCCGGCATCGGCAAAAATGCTGTTCGTGATAAAGGTTTTCGCTTCAGAACCGACGGTCGCTTCGTCTTCCCATTGCGAAATGGCCGAACCGTTCGCGCCGAGGTTGTTGCCGAAAGTGCAGTGCGTGACGGCAAGGTTGGCCGTTTTTCCCTGCGACGCATTGTTCGAAATGCAGGCTCCCGTGCCAGCACCGATGCCGTCGGTCGCGTAATTTGAGTTGAAAAGGCAGTTCGTCAACGTCATATTGATGTTGTCGAGGTTGATGGCGCCGCCCTGTGTGGTCGCGGTATTGAGGTAAAAGGAGCATTCCGAAATATTGCCGACGGCGAGGTTGAGCGAATCCTCCGAAAACTGGATCGCGCCGCCAAACGGTGCCGAATTGACATCAAAAGTACAGTCCGCAATTTCGAGCGGGATGCCCGCGCTGATATTGAGCGCGCCGCCCGAACTCGTGGCCACATTGCCCGAGAAATCGGAATGGGTGACCGTGACCTCCGTCGAGTCGTTTTGGGCAAAGATCGCGCCGCCAAATTGGCCCATGTTCCCATCAAAAAGGCAATCCTCGGCCGTCATCCGTGCCAAAAAAGCAACCGTTATCGCGCCGCCGGAACGCACGGCCACGTTGTTGAGGAACTCGCAACCAACAAAATTCACGTCCGAGCCGAGGCCATAGACCGCTGCCGCGCCGCCCCAACCGCCAGATCCGCTGTTCGCGCTGTTCGAGGTGAACTTGCAATTGGTCGCGCCGCCCGCGTTTTTCCAAAAATAAAGTGCGCCGCCCGTCGAGTTGTCGGCCTTGTTTTGGTCAAAAACACAGTTTTCAAAATCGACCAGCGAGCCAATATTATCGCGGCCATCGGAATAGACCGCGCCCACGTTCCGCGAAAGGTTTTTTGAAAAAAGACAATCGTTGAAGCTCGCCGTCGCCTGATAATTATAGACCGCGCCACCAAATGCCGTCGCGCCCGTCGCCGTGTTTTCAACAAATGAACAACTGTCAAAAGTGACCGCGGTGCCGAGGTCGTCGCGGCCATCGTTGTAAATGGCCCCGGCATTGCCAGATTGGTTTTTCTCAAAAACCGTATTTGAAAACGCGACCGAACTTGCCCAAATAAATGCCGCGCCACCAAATCCCGACGGGTTGATGTTCCCCGAAAAATAGCAGTTTTTCACGTCCACGTCGAGGCAGCGGAATGGGTAAAAACCGCCCCGATTGCCCGTGTTGTCAAAGAAAATGCAATTGTCGAGCGTCAGGCCGTCCACGTTCCGGGCATGGATGCCCATGCTTTGCTCGGTCGCCGAATTGTGGCCGAACGTGCAGTTTTTGAACGAGGAATTGTTGGCCGGGCCGGCGATATTGACGTTTTCGAGCCAAACGCTAGCCCCGGATCGCGCCCAGTTTTGGTAAAAAGCGCAATTCGTCACCTCGATCTGCCCGCGGGCCTGGATGCCGCCGCCGCGCCCATTGATGCCCGCGCTCGTGGCCTGGGTCGAGTCGGCCCGTGCGTTCGAAAAATGAAAATGGTCAAACCGCACCGGCCCCGTTCCTACGACCGAATCGACCGTGACGACGTGCCAGCAATTGTCGCTCCGGTTGGTCATAAAATCGTCGAAAACATCGTTCTGCGCAAGGTCGCCAACGAGCTGGGTGTGCTTGTCGGGCATCCGCTGCGACGGGTCGGTCTCCGTTCCGGCAAAACCGCCGAGGAGCGTGATTGCCATTTTGATGTAAAAAGTGCTTTTGCCGAACGGGGTCTGCACCTGCGGCAGGTACGCGCCCTGCGTGACCCAGATTTCTTGGCCCGGTTGGGCGGCGGCGATGGCCGCGT
>JANOQP010000255.1:0-2446 GCA_031414895.1 Saprospirales bacterium | reverse complement strand
GGGGCATATGACATTAGCCCGGCAATCAGTTCCGCCGCTTGGGAAACGTTCTGGAAATGCTCCTTCAGCAAAACATCGGTCGGCATTTTTTTTTCGGTGTTCTCGAAGGTCGTGGGGGCACCGTCTTTTTTGAAGATCGTTAGGGCATTGTCTTTTTTGAATTTCCCGAACCGCTCCTCAAACGTTGCCGAAAAACCGCCCCCGGGCTCCAACCGATAAAAGGTAACGCCCGCAGCTTTGTCCGCTATTTCCACAAAGTCCTCCTTTGAAAGGTTGAGGCCCAAAATATGCTCGACGTTCGGGTTGAGCCATTTGGAGAAAGTGGCCGTGTTTGTGAAAATTTGTTGGTTATGGTCGTGGAGGTTGAACACGAGCACTTTCCCGTCGAAGGCCCTGATCTTCTCGAACATCTTGGCGGTGTCCCGGAGGCCCTTGGTTTTTATTTGGCTCAACCCATTGGTCGTGTCATCCTGCAAATCGACGAGACAACCGTGCGCCTCATCAAAACCGTGGGCCGTGAATTCTTTGTGAAAGACGACATCAAGTTTATAGTCCTTCTCGGACACAAAGCCGACCTCGCTTTCCCCGCCCTCATGATGGCCCTCCTCCTGACCATAAATTTGGAGGACGTTGGCCAAAAACTGAATGACGAACTTGGGCCAATGGTCGGACGGCTGGAGGAAGACCGCGTTTTTCCCGAAATCGGCCGGGGGTGATTTGTCCACCCCGGGAAAATTGTTGCGGTCTGCTTCGAGCGAGATGACCGGGATGTTTTTTTCCCGGATCAGGTCCTGCGAATGCTTGAAATGTTTGCCCCAAAGGTTGTCCACGACCAGCACGATAGCCGTGTCGCGGGCAATTTCGCGATAGGTTTTGCGCAGCCCGTTGTAGGGCTCCGCCTCTTTTTTGTCGAACGAAAAGGGCACGATCTCAAACCCGCCAAGCTGGGCCACCGCCTCCCGGAGGGCAATGAGTTTCAAGGTGTCCGCATTTTGGAGGCAACTTTTGCAGGATTCGGCGCGCTCGTTCATGCCGATAAAAGCGATTTTCCGCTTCGCGGGCGCAGGTTTTTCGTTTTTCGTGGAAACGAGCGTAAAAAAAGTGACCGCGCAAATCGTAAAAACGAAAAGCCAGGGGCTGCGCAAGAGGGGGGTGAGGGTTTTCATCGAAAGAGAGATTACGGGTGTGGTCGTTCGCTGGTGCGGCGGGCCTAAAATTGTTTTGTCCTGAAATAAGTTCTCCCCAGTATCTCCGAATTAAATATTTATGGTATTGGTAATGCAAAGGTTAGCAAGGTTGGCTGGCCCGCGAAATGTTTTGGTGTTTTTTTCGGCAAAAGCCAATTTCAAAACCGCACCAACGCGCTCCCCCAAGTAAATCCGCTGCCGAAAGCGGCGAGGCAAACAAGGTCGCCCGGCTGGATTTTCCCCATTTCCCATGCCTCTGAAAGCGCGATCGGGACGCTGGCGCCGGTCGTGTTGCCGTACCGTTGGATATTGTTCCAAACTTGATCGTCGCGCAGTCCGAGTGTTTTTTGGACAAATTGGCTGATCCGCAAGTTCGCCTGGTGCGGGATGAGCATCGACAGGTCCGACGGCTGCAAACCCTGCTCCGCAAGCACCTCGCGGATGACCTCCGGGAACTTCACGACCGCCGTTTTGAAGACCAACTGGCCGTTCATGTTCGGGAAAATATCCTGGTCGTCGAACATTTTTTGCGTCGCGTAGATCCCGCCAAACTCCTGGTTTTCGTAACCAAAACGCTCCTTTCCGAGCCATTTTCCGCCGTGGCAACCGAAATTGACCATCGCCAGTTCCTCGGCGTGCGTGCCGTTCGCATGGAGTTTCGTGGCCAATATGCCCGTGTTTTTATCGTCCGACGGTTGCAAAACGACCGCCCCCGCACCGTCGCCAAAAATGACGGAAACATTGCGCCCGCGCGTCGAAAAATCAAGCCCCATCGACTGCATTTCGGCCCCGATGACGAGGATGTTTTTGTAAAGGCCCGTTTTGATGAACTGGTCGCCGACCGTCAGCGCGTACAAAAAACCGCTGCACTGGTTGCGGATGTCGAGGCAAGCGGCCTCCTTTTGGGTGATGCCGAGGTGCCGTTGCAACAAAACGCCGCAGCCCGGAAAATAATAGTCCGGCGAAATGGTCGCAAAAATGATGAAATCGAGGTCTTCGGGACGCGTCCCGGCGCGTTCGCAGGCGATTTTGGCGGCCTCGCAGGCCATTGTCGTCGTGGTTTCCTCGTGCGGGACGGCGTAGCGGCGTTCGCGGATGCCCGTCCGCTCTTGGATCCACTCGTCGGTGGTGTCCATGATGCGGGCGAGGTCGGCGTTGGTGACGGTGCGGCTTGGGACGTAGTGGCCGAGGCCGGCGATTTTGGTTTGGAACATTTTGGTCGAGGAATTGAAGAATCGGGTAATCGATGCAAAAGTGTG
>JANOQP010000254.1:0-4094 GCA_031414895.1 Saprospirales bacterium | reverse complement strand
GCCGAACAAGATCTCGCCGTTTGCTTTTTGCAATCCCGCAAAAACATTGAACTCCAAACCACTGATACCATCCGATTGCAAGTATTGCCGGAACTCTTTTTTTTGGGGGGAAAACCGGATGATCCCCCGGTGCGTCGAAAGCCAAAGGTTGCCCGATTTGTCGGGAAAAACCGATTGGACATATGTATTTTGGAGGCTATCCTTTTGGTCGAAAATGTCAAAAGTCGAATCCGTTTGGCGATATTTGACCAGCCCGTTGCTCGTCGATATCCACAAAAATTCACCACCGGGCGGCTCGTAATAATGATTGATCTCGCCCGGGATTTCTAAAAAACCAACCTCCTTAAAATCCTTGTTGGGGTCGAAAACTGCGATTCCAGCCAGTTCGCGGCAAGCATAAATAAGCCCATTTTTAGCTTGAAAAAGGGTGGTGAATACCTTTTTGGAAAGTATTTGGGACAGTTTATTGAACTCAAAACCGCATTTGCTTCGATCGGATTTTTTGGCCTCGTAGACACCGCCGTTTATCTCGGAGAACAGCAACCGGCCATCTTGGAGTTGGATGCCGTGTAGGAAAAGGTTTTCTCCGCCAGTACAAACCTCAAACCTCGTTTGATTTGGCTCCTTTATTTGAAGGCCGTTCCACCCACCGATCCAAGCTCTGTTCTCTCGGTCAAAAAACAGAAAGCGATTGTTCAGGCCGATAAATGAATCCGCTTTCAACGTTTTGCCCGAATGCACGGCCAAGAGTGATTCGTTCGATGAAAATTCAAAAAGGTTGGTGCCAAAATCGGCTGCCCAAATATGGCCATTGAGGTCTTCGGCAATCGCCTGGACTTTGTGGCCGTGCAGAAAAGTCGAAAATTTTTCCTTGTGGGCATTGCCGAAATAGATGCCCTCCAAAGGTATTTGGCTGTACCAATTTCCATTGGGATGTATTTCGGACCAATCCACATTTTTGCCGAAACCCGCATTTGGGAGGCCGGGGAAATTATTTTTTTGGAGAAAACGACCATCTTTCTTGTCGAAATACAAAACTCCATCGCCTTTTGCACTGACCATCAGGAACTGTTTATCCGGCATTTGGCAAATGGATGAAAAGAGTTTTTTGGGGCAATCCTTTATCGGTTCGAGGCGGCTATTTTTCAAATCCGCTTTGGCAAAAAAATTGGGGCCACAGACCCAAAAAATTGAGTCATTTTCAGGGACGATATCCAAAAGACTGTTAGGAAACCTGATTTTTGATTGCGAGAACGAATCCCCCGTTTTCGGTTCGATTACATAAATCGTGTTTTCAATTTCCTCGTTTCCTATCGCATACTGCAATTTTCCTGCCTGGTCGCCAAAACCGACTGCCCAGGTTGCTGCCTTTGGAAATGCCCATTTCTGTTCAAAATGTCCGTTTTCTGGGTTTAATCGGTACAGTGTTTTCTGATTGACAATCAACCAAAGCTGTTTGTCCGGATCCTGCCAGACCAGTTTGTAGCCCATTACGGGCACGCCTTTTTCTTCATTCAGTTGAAATCTTGTAAAATCATCATCTTTTCGATTGTACCGGTGAACTGCCTCCCAAGTGGTGAACCACAGGTTTTGGGTATCATCTTCAATAAAACCGCTTTGGATATTCCCGCCCGCGAGTGCGGAAAAATCGCTTGGCGATGGTCGAAATGACTTGATATTTTTTCCGTCAAAACAATTTAGCCCATCCAATGAGCCGACCCATAAAAGCCCCCTTGAATCAATGAAACGGTATTCATTGTTCGATTGGGAAAGGCCTTCTTCGATGCCAAGTTTGTTGAAATGAAAAGGTTGGCTGCACAGCTTCTGGGCAGAAAAAAGGCGAAAAAATAAAGTGAAATAAATTAGAGGCCTCATTATGGCATTAATGCCTGAATTTGTGGGTCGGTTGGAGCATCCACAAATTGGTGGTTTTTAAGTTGACCGTCATCGCCGCAATAAATTGGGCAAGGCAAGGCAGCTAAAACCGGTTGATTAACGGTATCATAGCTAACCTTGGCTATAATCTGCTTTGGAGGAAGGCCATGCTCTCTTACTATGATCTTTGTAGATATAGAACCAACGGCAAAAGCCTTGTCAGGATCAGAAAATTGTGCAAGGGGTGAATGATCGGTTGCATTACCACCGACTACGAAATATGGAACTGTAATAAACATTTGTTGAAGATTTTAAGATGTTAGATTATGATTGTTGTAATGGCCATAGACCACTTGACAAGTAGGAGAGCACTTCTTCAAAATGCCAACGTTTAACAGCGATGTGTTAGTAGTAACCGTCATAGTGGTTTAAATTAAAGGTGAAAGTTTCAATTTTTAGGTAGGACAAATGAAAATAAAAAGCTCCGGAACTTGCCCAATGGATTTTGAACACTCGCATAAAACCAACCAATGATTGTGAAAAGCCAACGAATCAGTTTTTTAGACTACCAAAAAATCAATTTCTCCAACCCTCAAAACCGCCCGCACCCCCAAACCCGTCCCATCCGCACCCTTATTTCATCGAGCAAAAACCCCGACCGCGTCCCGTTTTTTTAGTCGCCGTTTTCAACCCCAATCAGGTCGTGTACTAGGCGGCCCAATTTTTTACGAACTATTCAATGATCCCGATCGACATCCCCAGTTCAAGTCCGCGCATGGCGTTGATGAGCGCAAATTTTTGAAATTTTGGCAAGTCGATCACCCGGATATCTTTGACCGTCAGCCTTTTGTCGTCGATCAAGGACTGCCGCCGAGTGCCGGGCAGGAGGAAAGTGGCGGGCGTGAACCATTTTTTGCCGTCAAAAAAAGCAAGATTGGCCCAGGTCGAGTCCGTGAAATGACCGCGCTGCGTGATGATAACCTCTTGATAGTCAGGGTGTTGCGCCAAAATTTCCGCAAACTCGGCGCGGTCCTCCAATTTGTGCGGATAGCGGATCTTGTCGTTCTCGACCAACCGGATGCGCTGCGGCTGCCGGGTTTCATAAGGCAAAAATTCGATTTTTTCGATGCCTTCCGAATAGATGACACGGCATTTGTAAAGCCCTGTTTCCGGGAAATCAAGCGGCAATATGGCCTCGGCAAGGCTCAATTTGTCGGTCAGGCCGAGGAGTTCGCGGCGGCTGTCGTCCACCCGTTTTTGGTGGTATTTGAGGTTGAACACCTCGCCGTCCTCGATGCGGACGGATTCAATCAATAATGGATGGGACATAGATTTTTTGTATCATTTCTTGGTATTCCAATCGTGCGTCCGAGCGGTGCGTGATGCCGCCGCCGCTCTTGAAAAACAGGTTTTCGCCCTTTTTTTCGATAAAACGGATCATCACGCAGCTCGTCATCTCCATCCCGTGGCCCGTAAAAACACCCGCCACACCCGTGTAAAAATCGCGCTCGTAGCCCTCGGCGGCGCGGATGACCTCCACCGTTTTGGCCTTCGGTGCGCCCGAAATGGACCCGGCGGGCAGGAGCTTGAACAGCAGTTCGCCTGGCGGTTCACCCGCCCGGACCTGACCGCAAACCTCCGAACTTACCTGCAACAATGCACGTCCGTCGTGCGTGAAAATCTTGTCCAAATATCGCCACCGCCGGACACGGACACCCGTCGCAATTTGGCTCAAATCGTTGCGGATCAGGTCCACGATGGTCGCATGCTCTGCGGACTCTTTTTCGTCGGCGAGGATTTTTTCGGCAGCATTTTGAAGGCCCGCATCGATTGTGCCTTTCATCGGAAAGGAGGAAATGCGCCCGCCCGGCGTGATGCGCACGAACGGCTCTGGCGAGAAGCAGACAAACCTGTTTTTCCACAAAACCAGGAACCTTGCATGGCTCGAATCGAACACGTTTTCGAGCGAATAATTCATCGAAACAGGGGTTTGGGTGGTCAGGTTGGCCAAAAAACTGTTGCCGAAAAGGATGTTTTCCAGCACAAAATCGAACTTCTTTTGATAGGCCTCAAAAGGTTCGGGCTGTTTTTCCAAAAAAAGCGGAACGTCCGGTCTTTGCCGCGCGGCCACATTTTTTGCCCGCCCAAAATCAAAAAGCACCCCTTTTTCGGCCAAGCCCTCGATAGGCTCGACAATGGCTTTTTCGCCCAAAAAATCG
>JANOQP010000253.1:0-4393 GCA_031414895.1 Saprospirales bacterium | reverse complement strand
TTTTGCCTTTATTTTTTGCCTTTTAACTTTTGACTTTTGACTTTATTGATTTTGATAAAAAAGGAGTTCACCCTCGAATTCCGGCAACGGTATGCCATCAGCGGCATCCTTTTGTATGTTTTGAGCACCGTTTTTATCGTCTATTCCGCCTCATTTAAGGTGCAACCGCCCGTTTGGAACATCCTTTTTTGGATCATTTTGTTGTTCGCCTCGGTCAATGCGGTGGCCAAAAGTTTCGTGCAGGAGAGCGGCAACCGGCAGCTTTATTACTACCAAATTGCCGAGCCGTCCGCGTTGATTTTGGCCAAGATCATCTATAATTTTTGCCTTTTGATGGTGCTCGGGCTGTTGGCGTTCGGCGCGTTCGGCCTCGTCGCGGGCAACCCGGTCAAAAATACACCGTTGTTTTTGGGGACGCTCCTGCTCGGCAGCCTCGGTTTTTCGATCACTTTTACGTTCATCTCGGCCATTGCGGCGAAGGCCAACCAAGCGGCGACGCTGATGGCGATCTTGAGCTTCCCGGTCATTTTGCCGATCTTGTTGAGCCTCATCAAACTTTCCGCCGTCGCCCTCCGTCTTTTGCAGGACACGGCGTGGCGGACCGACGTTTATACGCTCATCGCAATCGACGCCATTTTGGTGGTGCTGTCGTTCATACTTTTCCCTTTTTTGTGGAAGGATTAAATTCAAAAAACATGAAACACTGGTGGAAATTCCTCGCCGTCGCCCTCATCCTCTGGTCGTTTTTGGCCGGGCTGCTCGTCCCGCTCAAACCGGGCATTTATTCGGCCGAGCCGACCAATTTGAAAGCGGGCGGGCCCGTGAAAATAGCCGTGACGGGCTACAATACTTTTTTCAAAAAGAACAGCTCCGGCCTCTGCGCTTGGCTGAAATATGATGATGAAAACGCCATTTCGTCGCGCGATTTCATCATTTCGAGCGACAACCAATTGGAGGTCGCGTTCGATTTGCCGCCCAGTTTTCCGGGAAAGGTCACCGTCGCGCCGCTCACGCTCGTCATCGACAACCCAAAAGATGGGCCGTCCATTTTGCCCGATGCGGCCTCGATAACCCAAGGTTCAATCCTCCCAGCGGCCGATCCGCGCTGGGCCACGGAAAAAATCACGGCCACGGGCTTTCAAAAAAACTTCACGTTCCCCTATCGGAACATCCTCGCCGAGACGATCCGCAACACCTATTATCATGTGCCGCTGTGGTTCGCGATGATGCTGCTTTTCACGGCCTCGGCGGTTTTGAGCGTGATGTATTTGCGCGGTTTTTCCACAAAACGCGACCAACAGGCCGTCGCGCTGACCGAGGCGGGCGTGCTTTTTGGCATCCTCGGCCTCGCGACGGGCGCCATTTGGGCGAAGCACACCTGGGGAGCGTATTGGAGCTTTGACGTAAAACAGAACATGAGCGCGGTCGCCATGCTCATTTACCTCGCCTATTTTGTCCTCCGCCAATCGTTCGACGACGAGGAAAAACGCGCCCGGATCGCGGCGGTCTACAATATTTTCGCGTACGCGACGCTCATCCCGCTCCTTTTCATCATCCCACGGATGGTCGATAGCCTCCACCCGGGTAGCGGCGGCAACCCGGCCCTCGGCTCGAACGACCTCGACAACACGATGCGGATGGTCTTTTACCCGGCGATCATCGGCTGGACGCTCTTTGGGGTGTGGTTGGCGCAGGTTCGGTTCCGGTTCTTGCGGGTGCGGGAGCGGTTTTTGGAAAATTAAAAAGCTGTCGCGCTATCGAAATTTTTTATGTACGAAATACGATTTACGACATACGATATTTGATTTGCTGGTGCGCCATCGGCCCTTTTTGCAGGAACCCGGGAGCGCGAAAAATCAAATATCGTATGTCGTAAATCGTATTTCGTACATAAAAAATTTGATGGCACGACAGGGCCAACACAAAAAACAATGAGAAAAATCTACCACCTAGCCAACTGTACCACTTGCCAACGGATCCTCAAAGATTTCGGCGGGACCGTCGGGACCTGCGAACTGCAAAACATCAAAGAGCAAAACCTGACCGCCACCGAACTTGATTTTTTGAAGGAAAAAATGGGCAGCTACGAATCGCTTTTCAGTCGTAAAGCATTGAAGTTCAGGAGTTTAGGATTGCACGAAAAGACGCTGACCGAGGCCGATTATCGAGAACTGATTTTGTCGGAACACACTTTTTTGAAACGCCCGGTCATCATCAACGGCGCGGAGGTCTTTGTTGGGAACCTCTCCAAAACGGTCGCTGCGGCGAAAATTTCATTGGAAAAACCGGTTGGGCAATGAGGCGATGACTTGAAGTCATCGCCTCATTTTTCGACGGTCTCAAAGCCATTTTTAATGCCCATTCAAAAGGAGCGAATTGCCGACCGCTGGCAAAAAATCCAGTCCGAGATCTGCCAAAAACTGGAACTGGCCGACGGCCACGGCACTTTCAAGACCGATATTTGGGAGCGGCCCGAAGGTGGCGGCGGCCGTTCGTGCGTCCTCGAAAACGGGGCGAAAATCGAAAAGGGCGGCGTCCTTTTTTCCGCCGTCCACGGCGAACTGCCCGAACAGACGGCCAAAATGCTCAACGTCGCGGGCGGCCAATTTTTCGCGACAGGCGTGAGCATCGTCCTCCATCCGCGCAACCCGTTTTGCCCGATCATCCACATGAACATCCGGTATTTTGAGACCGACGGCGGGCGTTGGTGGTTCGGCGGGGGCATCGATTTGACACCGCATTTTGTGGACATGGACGACGCGCGTTTTTTTCACCAACAGTTGAAAACGGTCTGCGATGCGCACAAAACCGGGTTTTATGAAATATTCAAGCCGTGGGCGGACGACTATTTTTTCATCAAACACCGTAACGAAACGCGTGGCATCGGCGGCATTTTTTTTGACCATCTCGATGAAAAATGCAGGCTTTCAAAATCGCAAATTTTTGATTTTGTGGCCGCCGTCGGCGATGCTTTTGCCGCGATTTATGTCCATATTTTGGAAAAAAACAGCGATTTGCCCTTTTCGGAAAGCGATAAACGCTGGCAGCTTTTGCGCCGGGGCAGGTATGTCGAGTTCAACCTCGTTTGGGACAAAGGGACCAAATTCGGCCTCGAAACCAACGGGCGCACGGAGAGCATTTTGATGAGCCTGCCGCCCCATGCGGATTGGTCGTACGACGTGCGGGCCGAGCCGGGGAGTGCCGAGTTTTTCACCCAAACGATGTTGGTAAAAGGTGTAAATTGGCTCAAATGAGCGGGGAAAGTTTGTGGGAAAATCGGGCCATGCCCAATGAAACCTTCTTCTACCTTCGCCCTAATTGAAACGCAAAAGCATGATGAAAAGGGAAAACAACTCAACATTCGGCGAGGTCCTCAAACTTTGGATCGACGAAAACCGCCTCCAAACCAACCTCCACGAGACGAAGATCCGCACCCTCTGGGCAACCACGATGGGCAAGACGATCGCCACTTATACGTCCAATATTTCGGTGCGAAAAAACGTCCTCTACCTCACCATCCTCTCCGCGCCGCTTCGGCAGGAGCTTTCTTTTTCAAAGGACAAGATCAAAAAACGGATGAACGACGAGATCGGGGAAGAATATATCAGGGATGTGATCATCAAATAATTCACGAAAAAAATGCCTTTGAACCCCGCCGTTTTCCGGCAGCGCGCCACGACCGCCGTCCTTTTTGCAGCCGCCATGATCGGGGGCGTTTTTGGCGGGCGCGTGCCTTTTCAGGTCCTCTTTTCCATTGTCGGTTTTGGCTGTTTGTGGGAGCTTTTTGGGTTGGTCATGCCCAACGAGAGC
Source organism: Saprospirales bacterium (assembly GCA_031414895.1). Lineage (GTDB taxonomy): Bacteria > Bacteroidota > Bacteroidia > Chitinophagales > Saprospiraceae > JANOQP01. Next base: position 583 of record JANOQP010000253.1, on the reverse strand, counting down.
CAATTGAAGCGCGGCTTTTACAGCTTTCTCGCGCTCGCGCCGTGGTGGCTGGTGAACACTTGGTGGTCGCCGTTTGATTGGCTGCCGATGTTCGTCGGACTGGTGTTTTTGGTGGAGCTATTTGACAAAAAATCGGTCGCGCCGTTCCAAAACGTTGGGCAGTTTTGCCTCGGCATATTTTATGTGGCCGCGCCGCTGGCCCTGCTCAAATTGGTCGCCATCCGCCCAGAAACTGTCGGCGGGGACGACTGGATCTATGTCCCGCAACGGGTCATGGGGCTGCTTTTGCTCACTTGGTCGAACGATACGTTTGCCTATCTCGTGGGCAGTTTTATTGGAAAAACGCCGCTTTTTGCCCGCATTTCACCCAAAAAAACCTGGGAAGGCACGGTCGGCGGCGGCCTCCTGACGGTCGGGCTGGGCTGGGTTTTGTTCCAAATTTTTGGGGAATGGTCGCTCGCGCAATGGCTCGCGATTGGCGCGGTGATTGCCGTTTCGGGGACCCTCGGCGACCTCGTGGAATCCATGCTGAAACGCTCGTTGGGGGTGAAGGACAGCGGCACTTTGCTGCCCGGCCACGGCG
>JANOQP010000252.1:0-1501 GCA_031414895.1 Saprospirales bacterium | reverse complement strand
GCCAAAACCTGATCGGCCCGGAGATCCGCGAACTTTTGGGCGTGATCCGGACGCAGGAACTGCTCGCCGCCCGGCGGATCGATGGCGGCAACCAACTTTTCAGCCGCGCCAACGACTACGGATATTCCAAAAAACCGTCCGAGGCATTCCGAACCTGGGACCGCGAAGAGGTGCTGGAAGATGTCGTCTGGGCCTTCCGAAAATTGCAACCCGACGTGGTCATCAACCGCTTCACGACCGACACGAGCTTTGAAAACCACGGCCACCACACAGCATCCGCGATCCTCGGCGCAGAAGCTTTTGACCTTGCGGGAAAACAGGAAATCATGCCCGATCAATTTGCCCACGGTGTCGTGCCGTGGCAACCGCGCCGGATTTTTTTCAACACCTCGTGGTGGTTTTACGGCAGCCGCGAAAAATTTGACGCTGCCGACAAATCCAACCTTTATCCGCTCGATTTGGGCGTTTTTCTGCCATTAAAGGGCAAATCGAACACCGAAATCGCGGCGGAAAGCCGCTCGATGCACCGATGCCAAGGTTTCGGCAGCACCGGTTCGCGGGGCGAGAGCCTCGATTACCTCGATTTTTTGAAGGGCGACCGACCGACCACGAACGACCCGTTTTCGGGGATAAACACGACCTGGTCGCGGGTCGCGGGCGGCGAAAAAATCGGGGAACAGCTGGCCAAAATCGAGCAAAATTTCCGCGCCGACAATCCCTCGGCCAGCATTTTCGAGCTTTTAAAAACCATGAATACCATCGAAAACCTGCCCGACGGTTTTTGGAAAAAGAAGAAACTGGCCGATATCCAAATGGTCATAAAAAGCTGTTCCGGGTTGTTTTTGGAGGCGGTCGCGGCGGACAATTCGGCAACGCCGGGAGAAAAAATCAAGGTCAAATTAGAGGCAATCAACCGTTCGGCAGCTGATATTTCATTGGTCGGTTTGACCATTTTACCAACGGGGAAAGATTCCATTTTGGACCTTATTTTGCCCAAAAACAAATCTTTTTTTATTGAAAAAACACTTGAAATCCCGCAAAATGCGCAACCGACCAGCCCTTACTGGTTGACCGAAAACTACGATATCGGGATGTACAAAGTGCCGGAGCAAACCCTGCGCGGGCTGCCCGAAACTGCGCGTTTTGGGCAGGTGCGCTGGCAATTTTTGGTCGCGGGCCAGCCGCTCGAATTCACCACGGACATCGTTTTCAAAAAAGAAATCCCGGAGCGCGGCGAGGTTTATCAGCCGTTCGAGGTGCTGCCGCCGGTCTCGGTCGAGATTGCGGAACCTGTGCATATTTTCACGGAAAAGGACAAAATGGGGCGGCCGCTGACGGTAAAAGTGCAGGCCGGGAAAGCGGGCATCAGCGGTACCGTCCAGCTCGAACTACCGTCGGGTTGGACTTGCGAACCGGCGATGCAAAATTTTGAATTGAGGGAAAAAAATGAATCCAAGTCGTTGATTTTCAACGTTTTGGCCCCGGTAGGCGACTCCGACGG
>JANOQP010000251.1:0-2070 GCA_031414895.1 Saprospirales bacterium | reverse complement strand
AGCCGCCGGTACACGCCCGACCTAAACAGATACTATTATTTACCATTTTTGGCAATCACCCGCCCACCTCCATTTTTATCAATTCAACCACTTCCGGGTTCAAGAGCGTCGAAATATCGCCCAAATTGGACGTGTCGCCCTCCGCTATTTTTCGCAAAATGCGCCGCATGATCTTGCCCGAACGGGTCTTCGGCAAACCGGGGACGATGACGATCCGGTCCGGTTTGGCGATCGGCCCAATCTCGCGGGTGACGGTTTCGAGTATTTTTTTCCGGAAAAAATCCGCGTCCGCAACGGCCTCGCGGGCAATCACATAGGCAAAAATGCCCTGCCCTTTGATGTCGTGCGGGAACCCGACGACCGCCGATTCGACCACGCCCACGAACTTGTTGATCGCGTCCTCGACCTCCGCCGTCCCAATCCGGTGACCGCTCACATTGATCACGTCATCGACGCGGCCGATGATCCGGTAATAGCCGTCTTCGTCGCGTTTTGCGCCGTCGCCGGTGAAATATTTCCCCTTAAAAGTTGAAAAATAGGTCTGCCGGCAGCGTTCGTGGTCTCCCCAAATGGTGCGCAGCATGCTCGGCCATGGGAACTTGATGCACAAAAGCCCCTCGACATTGTTGCCCAAAAGCTCCTTCCCGTTCGGGTCCACGAGGCAGGCTTGGATGCCCGGCAGCGGCAAAGTGGCGAGGCAGGGCTTCGTTTTGGTGATGCCCGCGAGCGGCGAGATCATCATGCCGCCCGTCTCGGTCTGCCACCAAGTATCGACGATGGGGCAGTTTTTTCGGCCGATTTTTTTGTGGTACCAGTTCCAGGCCTCCTCGTTGATCGGTTCGCCGACCGTGCCGAGGACGCGGAGCGAGGGCATTTTTTTGTTGTTCACAAAACCGTCGCCCGCCGCCATCAGGGCCCGGATGGCCGTCGGGGCGGTGTAAAAAATGTTCACTTTGTGCCTTTTGATCACGTCCCAAAACCGCCCGGCATCGGGGAAAGTCGGCACGCCCTCGAACATCACGGTCGTCGCGCCCGCCAAAAGCGGCCCATAAATGATGTAGGAATGCCCCGTGATCCAGCCGATATCGGCCGTGCACCAATAGATTTCGCGGTCGCGGTATTGAAAAACATTGCGGAACGAATACTCCGCATGGACCATATATCCCGCTGATGAATGCACCACGCCCTTCGGCTTGCCCGTCGAACCGCTCGTGTACAGGATGAAAAGCGGGTCTTCGCTGTCCATCGCTGTCGCTTTGCAAGATCTCCTTTTGCCCAAAATCTCGTCGTGCCACCATTTCCACTCGATTGCGGATTGCGGGTTATGGATTGCGGATTGGCCGGAATCGGCCGTGTTTTTATGGCAAATCACGGTTTTTACGGTTTCGCAGATCATCGCCAAAGCCTCGTCCACAACCGATTTGACGGGGATTTTTTTGTCGCCCCGGTGGTTAAAATCCGAGGTGATGACCATCACCGCGCCCGCGTCCTTGATCCGGTCGGCGACCGAAATGGCCGAAAAACCCGCAAAAACCACCGAATGGACCGCCCCGATCCGCGCACAGGCCAGCACGGCGATGGTCAGTTCCGGGGTCATCGGCATATAAATGATGACGCGGTCGCCCTTTTTGATGCCGTTGGCTTTGAGCGCGTTTGCGAACTGGCAGACCTGCCCGTAAAGTTGCCGATAGGTCAGTTTTTTGGGCCTCGCTTTTGGGTCGTTCGGCTCCCAAATGAGGGCGGTTTGACTGCCGCGCGTTTTGAGGTGGCGGTCGAGGCAATTCTCGGTGATGTTGAGCTTGCCCCCCAAAAACCATTGGATGTCCGGCTTTTTAAAATCCCATTTCAACGTTTTTTTGAACGGCTTTTTCCACAAAAAAGAGCTGGCCTGTTCCGCCCAAAACCCTTCGGGGTCGGCGACGGAGCGGGCATATTCCTCGTGGTAATGGGCGATGGACTGGATCTGTTTGGTCATTTTTTTTCGATTGGGTTGGTGGTGTCTGAACTGTGATTCTTTTGATTTTTATGATTGCCATGATTTCATGATAATTATTGATAATCATGGCAATC
>JANOQP010000250.1:0-2103 GCA_031414895.1 Saprospirales bacterium | reverse complement strand
GGCAAAGCAATCAGAAGAAAACGGAGCGGTCGTTGCCGCAAACAACGCCGCCAACAATATGGGCGCAATGGGCTTCGGCGACATTTCGATGATCCGCAACATCCTCATGGGGCAGCAAATTGCCACTTGGGAAGAAAAATTTCAACAAGTTGACACCCGGCATGACAAGGAACTTGCCGACAACACCGCCGCTCTCAAAGCATTGGAGGCCTCGATGCGCCAACAATTGCGCGACCTCGAAAAACGGACGGAGGACCGTTTCGCGCTCGTCGAGGCACTCATCAACGACCGGGTCGAAATGCTCCAAAAAGGCATCGCCAACACGTCGCAGGCAGATAGGCACGCGCTCGGAAAAATGCTCGGCGACATCAGCCAGTCGTTGTTAAAAGCCTGATTTTCAGCAAGTTAGATTTTTTCAAAAATGCAAAACGGCCACGTTCAGCAAGATGATCTGTTGCTCGCCCAACTGCGCGACATCCTTTTGACGGATGACCGGGCGGAGATTGGGCGGCTCAAATCGTTGTTGCACGACCAGGATAAATTGGCGGCCCATTTGGGGCCAATTTTGGAGGAGCGGCTGGATTTTATGCGGCAGAATTTTCCGAAGGAATACAAAAAGACCGTCGCCCGGATCGTGGATGACCGGATAAAAAACAGCCAACAGGAGATGGTGGACGTAATCTACCCGGTCTTGGGCAATTTGATAAAAAAATACATCGACCACCAGTTCCAGCTTTTGCGGGAAGGCATTGATGCCCAAATCCATGCAGCAAAACAGCGGTTGAACTTTTGGCATCGGCTCAAAAACCGCTTTAATGGGGTCAGCCCAGCGGATATTTTGTTGGCCGATGCGCGGCCTTTCATCACCCATCAGGTTTTTTTGATCGAAAAAAACAGCGGCATCGTGCTTGCGCAAGCCTCGCGGGAGGAAATGATCGACGCGGAATCGGTTGCAGGGATGATGACGGCGATAAAATCCTTTGCCGAGGATGCCTTCAAGCGCGGCGAGGAAATGCTCGATTTTATCCAATATCAACAGAGCAAGATCTTGATCCAGAACTACCTTTCTTACAACCTTGCGCTCGTCGGCGAAGGGCCTTTGACGACCAAAGACCGCGCTGAACTGGTCGAGCGGCTCGAGCTTTTTATCATGCAAGAGTTTGTTCAGGTCCAAAACCGGCGCGGGTCGCCCGGATTTTATGAAGAACTGTCGGCAGAGATCGATCGGTGGTTCATCCGCCCGGCCTTGATGCTTGAAAAAGGAGTGTCGGGGAACGATTGACCTGGGCTTGGCTACTTTTGCCGCAACACAATACTCCATATATATATGACCAGCAAAAAGATAATCCTGACGGGCAATTTCAGTGTCGGCAAAACGTCGCTGTTCAACCGGTTCATCAACGACCAGTTCGATGACAAGTACATCACGACCATCGGGGTGAAAGTGAACAAAAAAACGGTCGAGATCGACGGCGAGGAAATTGCGCTCGTGCTTTGGGACGTAGCGGGCGAGGTTTCGCAGGACAAGGTGCCGACCTCGTATTTCCTCGGTTCGCACGGCATTATTTATGTGTTCGATTTAACGCGCCCTACGACCTGGCCGGGCATTGCGGGCGATATCGAATATTTGCAAAGCTTGCTGCCGTTCGCCGTCATTCGGATCGTTGGGAACAAAAGGGACCTCGTGAGCGAGGAGGAACTTGCCGAGGTGAAAAGCCAGATTTCCGCGCCGTGGGATATTTTAACGAGCGCGAAAACGGGCGAGAACGTGGAGGCACTTTTTATCCATCTTGCCAAAGAGGTCATCTGATGCCCGGTCATTTCCCCATCGAAAATTTAAATGGGCACCATGGAAAACAGGTGCAGCAAATAATCTTGAACGGCCCGGGGCAGGTGCTGGCGAGCGACGATATTATTTTTCCGATAAATAAATTGGCCGGGAGGTCCATTTTTGAACACTTCCCATTTTTTGAGGAGATTTGGCCGAGCCTTGTTTTTTCAAAAGAAAAACAGTCGGAAACTGTTTTTCCCTGCCTCCAAATGGCCGAACCGGAACGTTTCGGGATGTACGATTTTCATTTTTTATCAATTTTTTGGGGCGAG
>JANOQP010000249.1:0-2512 GCA_031414895.1 Saprospirales bacterium | reverse complement strand
CCAGATAACCCCCCTAATCCTCACGTTCAACGAGGCCCCAAACATCGCCCGGACGCTCGAAAAACTGGCCTGGGCCCGGCGCGTGGTCGTCATCGACAGCTTCAGTACCGACGAAACTTTGGAGATCTTGGCCCGCTTTCCGCAGGTCGAGGTTTTCCAAAGGCGGTACACGAACGCGGCGGAGCAGGACAATTTTGGCCTCGAAAAGATCCCCGGCGGCTGGGTCCTTTCGATGGATGCCGACTATGTTTTGGACAATTCGATCATCGGGGCGATGGAAAATTTGACCCTCGACGAGACGAAAATCGCGGGCTACGAGGTGCGTTTTAAGTATGCCATTTTCGGGAAACCACTGCGCGGAACGCTTTACACGCCGCGAAAAATGCTCTATTTCCGCCCAAAGGCGCACTATATAAACGACGGCCATACGCAACGCGTCGTCATCGATGGCCCCGTCGCGCCCATCGACGGCTTCATCCTCCACGACGACCGCAAACCGCTCTCCGGCTGGTTCCTCAACCAGGATAGGTACCTCCGTTTGGAGGCCGAAAAGCTCGCCACGACCCCGTTCGCGCAGATGAAAATGACCGACAAGGTCCGTTGGTCGATCGTCCCCGCGCCGTTTTTCGCGTTTTTTTATTGCCTCATTTTGAAAGGCTGCATCCTCGACGGCTGGCGCGGCTGGTATTATTCGCTGCAGCGGATGCTCGCCGAGACGATGCTCTCGCTGCGGCTGATCGAACTGCGGTTCCTGCGATGAAAAATTTGCCGCAAAGGCGCAGAGGGCGCGGAGTTTTTATTAAAAAAGCCTTTGCGCCCTCTGCGCCTTTGCGGCAAAAAAGAGGTCTATGACAAAAACCTGCATCATCGGCTGCGGCACTTACGGGGCCTATCTCGCCAAAAGGTTGGCCGAAAAACTGGGCCTCGACGACAAGATCACCGTCATCGAGATCGGCGGCGAAAAGACCCGCGACGAGGCCGAAACGGGCATCGAGGCCGAATCCCCGGTCTCGCGGGCGGCGCAGCTTGGGCGCTATTTTGGGCTGGGCGGCACGTCGGCAAGATGGGGCGGGCAGGTGCTTTTTTTTGACAAAAGGGATTTGACGGCTGACGGCGGACGGCGGACGGCGGACGGGGCTTGGAACGAGATCATCGATGTTTGCGGGCGGTTTCGGGCGGCGGTTTTGCGGAATTTGTTGGGCGCGGGCGCGGGCAAATTCGACAAAATGCTCGACGGCGGCGGCGATGTGCGCACGGGCATTTGGATGAAATATAGCAAGCGCAACACGTTCAAATTGTTGGACAAAAAGACCTTGGCGGGCATCGACCTGCACAAAAATTTGCGCGTCGTCGATTTTGTTTTTGACGGCGGGAAAATCGTGGCCGCCATTTGCAGATCTGCCGACGGGGCGGAAAAAATCATCGAGGCCGACCGTTTTTATTTGACCGCCGGGGCCATCGAATCGTGCCGTTTTTTGCTCGACATCAACGAAAAGCACGGCGGCATCATCCCGGCAAAAGACCTCGGCAGGCATTTTGGCGACCATATTTCGGTGCCACTTTTTAAGGTAAAAGGCCATCCGCCGATCGTCCACGGGCAAAGTTTGCTGCCCACTTTTTTGGACGGCAGCCTCGTGACGAAGCGGCTCGTCGTCCGCGACGGGCAGGGCAGGGTGGGGTTTGCGCACCCCGTTTTCAACGAGGAGGTGCGGGTTTTTTCGTCGATCAAAAAGATGCTCTTCGGGAAAATGAAGGTCGATTTCAGCCTCGGCGACCTTTTTATGGGCATCGAATTTTTGGCGCGGTTCGGTTTCAGCGTCCTCATTTTGAAAAAAATGTACGCCCACCGAAACGATTGGACGCTGCGGCTCGACATCGAACAGGCCTTCCCGAACGAAAACCGTGTCGGCCTGTCCGAAAAAAGGGACCGGTTCGGGCAAAAAGCGGCCCGGCTGGATTGGCGCGTCAGCGAGGCCGATCAACAATCCATCGAAGCGATCAAAAACCAGTTGGCCGCGCTTTTTCAAGAAGGGGGCATCCCGTTTTCGGTCGTTTATGACCCAAAAATCGGGGCGGCGAAGGTCGAGGACGTGTACCACCCGGTCGGTTTTGTCCGCATGGGCGACGACCCGGACGCGCCGCTCGGGATGGATTGCCGGGTGCGGGGCATCGACAATTTGTGGCATTTTTCGACGGCGATGTTCCCGAGCGCGAAGAGCATCAACCCGACGGCGGCGGGGTTTTGTTTTATTGAGCGACACCTAATGGAGGGATTTTAAATCGCTGTCGCGCTATCGAAATTTTTTTATTTACGAGATACGATTTACGACCTACGACTTATGATTTTTCGCTATCGCGCTATCGAAATTTTTTGATTTACGAGGTACGATTTACGACCTACGACTTATGATTTTTTGCTGTCACGCTATCGAAATTTTTTGATTTACGAGGTACGATTTACGACCTACGACTTATGATTTTTTGCTGTTGCGCTATCGAAATTTTTTGATTT
>JANOQP010000248.1:0-29890 GCA_031414895.1 Saprospirales bacterium | reverse complement strand
TGTAACCATTCACCGTGAAATCTACTTTTTCCACTTCGTTTGGTGATGTGGGCTGATCAATAAACCGATAAGCCCCATAACCCAACCCAGCTAACAGCAACAGTGCCAAGGCCCATCGCCAATTAAATCCCCGTTTGGGTTCGCCCACCTTTACCATGGGAACGGCGGGCATTGACAGCGGGGGCTCGGGCGGCCGGGGGGGCAAAACCTGGGTATAATCGGGCCTTGGCTGATGATATTCATCGAGCGGCGGCACAACAATCGGCGGAGCCGACTCATTTCGACCATAAAACGGCGGCACGATATCGCTGGGACTTCTGTCAATGACCGTTACTTCTTCTGGCAAAATTGGCGACACCGCCGGTTCGTCGAGCCGCGTTTTTTCATGGCCCACCACTGCAATAGGGGGCGCTTTTCGGGCTTTTTCCATCAATAACAACAGTTCCTGCGCCGAAACCGCCCGCTCCGTCGGTTCCAAAACCAAGCACCGTCGGATCATGCTTTGATAAGGCTCCGGCAGCGTGTTCAGTTTTTCCGGCAGCTCCAGATGGGTAATCTTTCTGATAAGTTCCAATTGCGCCTGACTGGTCTGCGTTCCCTTTCCCGGTGTCCGAAAAGGCAGTTCGCCCGCCACGATCCGGTAAATGATGATGCCGACCGCCCAGATATCCACCATTTTTGAGATGCGCTGGCCCCTTATTTGCTCCGGCGCGGCATAGGCGTACGAAATGCCGACCGAGGTATCCGTTACCGCTTGATCGAACATTTGGCGGGCAAGCCCAAAATCCGCGATTTTCGGCGACCAGATGCCGCCCTCTCGCTTGATCAATATGTTCTGCGATTTCAGGTCGCGGTGCGTGATGTTGTGCTGGTGCAAAAAACCGATGCCCCGCAGGACGCCGGATACAATCGAGATGACCTCCTCTGGGGACGGTTTGTGGTTGTTCAGCACTTGTTCCAAGTTCCCGTCCTCAAAAAATTCGAGTATCGCAAAATCCACCTCGCCCATCAGCGGGATCTCAAAACGGTAGCAAGCGTCGTACCGGGCGACATTTGGGTGCGGTGGCAGGGCATTGACAATTTCGACCTCCCTTTTCAGCGTGAACTGTTTGTGTTCCAGGCGGACCTCCGAGCTTTTGATGGCCACATAATAGCCCTTTTCATGGTCAAAGGATTTATAGACCTTGGCGAAACCGCCAGAGCCGATGAAGGTCCTGTTCTTGTAATAGTTTTCAAATTCTTCCCTTGTCATCTTTTTGCGCTTTGAATGAGGGGTGGATTAAAGCCGGGTCAATTGTCGGGGCCGGGGTCGATATTTTTTGGTTTCGGTTCGATGACCGTATTTGTGTCGGGCAGTTTTGTGCTTTGCTCGGGCTTCGAGGGGGCGGGGGGCTGTGGCTTTTTAACGGCCACTTTTGGCAGCTTTGCGATTGAATCGGCCACTATTTTAGCCCTATCCAAACTGTCCATTCTCGCCCGTTCGATTTCTTTTTGCTCACTTTTATCGGTCTCCACGGTGTCGATTAAATTGGGATAGGCAATCCCAATCGTATCGGTCGCCACATTTTCCGCCGAATTGGGCTTGGGGCCACCGCCGGCAAACAGGAACAACAAGATCATCATCGCCGCAATGCCCGCCCCCAACAAAAGGTACATGGGCGTTTTCGACTTTTCGCGCTGCTCATGCCCGTCAAAAGGCCGGCTCAAAGAACTTGTAGAAGCCGCCCCGTGCAGTTGAACATTTTTCACTTTTAGCAAATACGCCGAATAATTGTCCCTCGAATTTTCTTGGCACAAGGTAAAAATCTGTCCCAACATTGAACCTTCGGAAAGGCTTTTATGGCCAATAATATTGGACAAATTGCCATCTGAAACACTTTCCAGCACCCCGTCGGTGCACATGAAAAAGAAATCGCCCGCCCGTATGTCGGCAATGGTCGTAACGTCGGCCCTGGTGGGCCGGTGCCCGCCGGAGATGGCCCGAGAGATGATGTTCCTTTTCGGGTGCGTCAATGCCTCATCTGGCGTGAGGATCTTTTGCGCGACCATATCGTTCACCATAGAATGGTCGGTGGTACGGAAAAGTACCTTTCCATTGCGAAAATGATAGACCCGGCTGTCGCCGATATGCGCCACGGTCGCGCCGGATTCGTCAAAATTGAGCAGCGTCAAGGTCGTCGCCATGCCCTCCGCTTCCGGATGATTTTCGATAAAACGATCCATCGCCTGCTCCGTTTCCACGAGCGCACGGCGGATATCGTCCTCGCCGACCCGGTTTTTCCAGCTCAGACTTTCGGCAAAAGTGGCACAGGCCAACCGGCTCGCCTCCTCGCCCTTTTCCATCCCCCCCACCCCATCGCAGACGAGGAACAGATGGGTGCTGGCCTGTTGGTCGCGGGCCAACAGGGCGGGATAGATGCAGTCTTCGTTGCCGTCGCGCCTGCCTTTTTCGTGCAGCGCGAGGGGCGGGAAAAGTTCAATGGTCATTTTCGGCCTCGGTTTTGAGCCACGCGGCGTTTATTTTATTTGCAACAAAAGGCGGGTTTCGCCCAATTGGATGGTCGTGCCGTGGTTGAGCGGGACGCTTTCGTAGTTTTCGAGCCGGATGCTCCGGTTGTCGATAAAAACGCCGTTCGTGCTGGCCACGCCCGTTTCCCGCCCAATATCGCTGATCATGAACTGCCAGCCACCGCCCATCGGCCTCGGGCTGACCTCGATGATGCAGTGCTTTCGACTGATCTTTATGTCGTTTATCAACAGGTCGCCCTCCTTTCTGCCGATATGGTTCGGGCCAACTTTCAGCGGCAATTGGTCTCCATTATATTTCACCAAAAAGGCGACGGGCATATTATCCGGTGGTCTGGGCGCTTCTTTTGGTTTTACCCAAGTTGGTTGCTCTTCAACCCATGGGTTATTGGGCGTTGAAGGGTACAACGGGGCGGGCGCAACGGGGGCATTGTCCTCATAATTGGGCGGCGGCCAACCGCTCGGCGCAGGGTCGCTCGTCGGCTGTGGGCCACCTTGCGCCAGCTTCGGAAAATCAGAGGCAAAATGGTATTTCTGACAATTCGGGCAAGACACATAGGACGCACCTTCCGGCACGGTTATGTTGGCATTGCACTCCGGGTTATCACATTGGATCGCTGTTATCATGCTTTGATTTTCAATTTTTTGTTCAAAAAACTCACCCAACATTCGGATCCCGGCCCACCACCGGTGCCGCCATGTTTTGCAACGTCAATTGGAGGGCTTCGCCAAATTTCTGCATCACCGTGACCATAAAGGCCATTTCCTCCATCGGGATGGCGCGGTATTTTGTCAGTTCGTGGATGCTTTGCCGGAGGCCGTTTATTTGCCCGTCCTTCAACTGGTTGCGCACAAAATCGCGGTCCTGCGATTCGAGGAGGCCTTCGACCAACCCGGCGAGGTCGCCATAATAAGCCACCAGTTGGACGGGTGCCGAATTGGGCAGCGTCCACCTGAACGTGCCGAGCGAGCCACGGATAAATTGTAGGATCGGAAGGCAAAAATTGGCCCTGCCCATGTCTCGCCCACGTTGTTCGTGGATGACCTGAATGCCCACCCGGACGATGTTCTCCAGTTGGTTTTGAAAAAACTGATGCCATTTTTCGAGCAACGGAAAGCCCTTGATGGTCATCGTTGCCGGGATGAAATTCTCCAAAAGTTTGCCGTTTTGCCATTCCGCGACCTTCATCCGGTTGGGCGCAAGGTTGGCCACCGCCGCGAGCCGGTCTTGCGGCACGCATTCGAGCGCGTATTCCGGCACCATGTGCGGGTAGCGGATTGGGCGGACCTGCGGGGCGCCTGCGGCTATGCGCCTTTTATCGTTCACGATCAAATAAATATGGTAGCGGACCCCCGCCGTTGGCGAAAACTCGATCGCCGGGGCCTGCTGCGGGAGCTGCAATTGTTGCACGTTGTCGGGCAAAATTTCGACCCGATAGCCGCCCGGCATCACCGCCCGGCAGGCCTCGAGCACCACCCGCACCGATTGGTTCCGCCCCTCCGTGTTGCGGAGCAAAAACGGGGACATCGGCAAAAGCCCAAACCCGCCGTTCGCCGCCATGGACATCGAGCGCGCATCGCGCACCACATCCTCGATACTGTTTTCGAGGTGCTGAAAATGTTCCGAGGAGAGCTTCATCCCATTTTCCCAAAAGATCGGGAAGGCACTTATTTTTGGAAAAATCATTTAAAACGTTGATTAAAACTGGGTTATCGCTGAATGAAAACTGTTTTCTCCGGGTCGTAATCGGATGCCCCGGCCCATGCGCTTGCGGGCATAACGGCACTTTCCGCGGGCATCCGGCGGGCTTTTATGATGTCGCCGTTGAGCACGCCATTTTGGGCGACCGTCAGGTTTGGGTTCAAAAAACGCGGCTTCCGAAACCACGTCGAGGGTTTCCACCAAACCACTTTTACCGAAAAAAGCCACCAAAACTTGGGCGCGCCGTCGTATTCGTTGCCTATGTCCTGAATGGTGCGCACCCCCTTTATTTTGCGGCGTTCGTCCATGTTGAGGTTGAAAACGAGGCCAAGCTGTGCAGCCCGCGGGATCTCGATCCACGGCGTGGATTGCCGCCCAAAAACCGTGTACTCCTCCAAAAGGCTTTCCGCGACCTGAAAATCGACCCGCGTCAGGTCGCGCCACGGCCATTTTTGCGGGTTGACCGCTTCGATGGGTGAAAACCATGGGGCCTCGACCGTCCGGAAGGGTTTTTGCCCCGCCCGGTCGAACAATTTGAAGACGAAAAACGAGATCAAAAAATAGAGCGGAGCGTCCCAAAGCCCCGTGTCGGGCATGGCCTTGCTCAATGAAAAAAAGCCGAGCGCGCGCGGCGAGGCGATAAAACAGAACGAGCACAAAAGCGCGACGACCACCGTGAACGAGAATTCGGGCCACAGCGAATCTTTCGCCCGGTCAAATTTATCGCGCACCACCCACGATTGGCGGTACAGGCTCCAAACCTGCAAAATGCCGAAAACGAGCAACAAAATCCGGTTCATCCAAAGCAACCAAATTTCCGATTTGACCATCATCGGCATCAGGCAGCCGAAGGCCGAGCACACCAGCGCGAACGCCAGGACATGGATCGTGGCGACCGAGTCGAGCGAGCGGTTGTGTTTTTTTAGGCACCATTTTGACCACATAATGGCGATGATGGTCAAGATGCCGCAAACGATGATTACTGGGTCCTTCATTTTAAAAATTCAATTTAACCGAACATTGTACCCCAAAACCGCCTCCCCAAAAGTGAACCCCCAAGCCTCTTCCGTCACCTCTATCCGGGTCACGATGCTCACGTCGAGCGGCAAAAAATAGCTGTACAAAAGCTCCTCAATCAACCGCCGCCGCTTTCCGCCCCGGAGGCAATCGCCCAGTTCGGCCAGCGTGATGCCCTCGATGGCGATCTCGAGCGCGGGGATATCGTCCCGGAACTTATCGCCCAAAACGAGGTCCCCAAGCTCGATCTCCTCGGTCGGGAGGTCGTTTTCGGGGATGTCGTATTCCAGCGGGGCAATAAAGCGGAACATCACTTTTTTTCTCAAAACAGCCTCGAAACAGAGCTTCGTCAAGTCCCAATCGCCCGCGATCCGGTGCGCCTCCGGCATCAAATAACAGAGCAAAAAAGCCTGCTTGTCGGTCAAACAATCCGCGAAGGCACGGAGCCCCCACAGGTCTTCGACGAATTTTGGCATCCCCTCCGTCCATTTTTGCTCCAATTGTTCGATATCGATGCGGGGCAAAAAAAACTTCCGGGCCTCCCCTATTTGCCGTTCGATTGCTTTTGCCTTTGTCAATGAGTCCTCGTATTCTTCGTCGAGCCTCAAAAAAAGCCGCTCGGGCAGGGTGTCAAAAAAACCCTTTCGGTTGACGTCGATCTGCCAAACGTCCTCGTGTTCGTAGGCGCGTTTTTTCACCTCCCTGATCTCGTGGTGGCTCCGCCTTTGGGCATGTCCCCTGGGCGCGACGATGATTTGTTCGGCGGTCAGGTCGCTGTCCTGCGCCAAAAGTTCGGCGGCCACGACCTCTGCCCGCACGTCAAAAAGGGCCTTGTGCCTGATCTCGTTGAGGTCCTTCATGCGGAAATGGCCATTTTATTGGATGCAAGACAGACGTTTATCGGCACGTTCGACGACGATTTTTGCTCCAAAAGGCCCTGCATTTGGTTGCAAATGGCCTCCCAGTCCTCTTGAATGGATTTTGGGCTGGGCATCAAGATCACATCGAGCCGCCGGGTCATCCCAAAATCGTTGCGCGGGTCAGTCCCCACTCCGTCCCGTATCGTGACCTCCGCCAGCCGTTCCTTCAGGTGCACCCGGCAAAAAGTCTTCACATCCTCGCGGGTGACGATGCGGCCACGGCTCAAAAGGCTGGCCTTCATCGCGTCGAGCTGTTCGGTCGGGTTGCGCGGGTCTGCGCCCTCCTCCGAGACGGAAATAAGTTCGACGCTGTCCTTTTCGAGTTCGCCGCATTCCTTTGAGGTACATTTTAGGGCGGTCTTCGCGGCGATGCCGTTGCCGGCCGTCCCGACTGAGGTCCAATATTCCGTCTTGACGCGCATGCCCGATTTGATGCCCGTATGGAGCAAAATATAGATGTCGGAAACGGGCTTTTGCTCGCCCGCCGATTCCGCGATCTTTTTGCCCAAAAGGCTGTGGACATCTTCTAGCGAGAGGGTCGCCGCCGCTTTTTGGATCAATTCCTGATGGCCGTAGTTTTCCTGCAAAATGGCGATGACATAGGCCAGCCGCTGCCAAACATTGAAATCGTCCCACCGCCCGATGCCGCCCATTCGGAGCGTGTAGCCGGGCTTGCTCTCCTCGCGGAACTCGGCGAACGGCTTGAAGGTGAAAACCGGGTATTCAGGCGGTTTTTCCTCAAAAACGCGGCGCATCGCGACAAAAGATTCGGCCGGTTGGAGGTGCAGCCACTTGATGGAATTGCTCTGCAAAAAATGGTGCTCACCGCTCCCGCTCCCGCAAAGCCGCCGGTTGACGACCGGGAAGACATTGAAGCGCACCGTTAGCCGACTGGTCAATTGCGCAATCTCGACCGGGCGGCCAAAATGGATTTCGAGCCAGACGAGGTTTTTTTTCTGGTCCTTGCCCATCCGCCCGACCTCTTTGTCGATCGCGGCCTGCGCCAATTGGTTTTGCTGAAACCAGTGCGGCAAAAAAACCTGCGGCGGCGCGCCCGCGTCGGTCTGAAAGTTTTCCTCGTCGAAGGTCAAAAAATGGCGCTCATACCGCGCCCGGATTCGGGTTTGGAGGCGCTCGTTGCCGTTGAGGTAATCTTCGATGATCAGCTCGGTGGCGGGGAGGCCGCTCACGAGCTTCAGTTCGCGGTTGTTGAGGAAGCATTTGCTGCGCGATAGGGCCGAAAAAAATCGCGCCTTTTCGGATTCGTCGGTGCTGCGGCCCCGGAGGTCGAAATAAAGTGCCATGCCGCGCCAATCGCTGATAGGCGTTTTCAGCTCGATGCCGAGCAAAATCTTGCCGACGCGGTTTTCCGTGTTCTTCTCTTTTCCCTTCGATAAAGGGGCGCGCTGCTCCATGTCCAAGACCCGCTCCGGCGTGGCGACCACCTGGATTTCGCCGGGGACCAACCGCATCGGAAACAGGGGCGAAAAGGCCAAATCGCCCTTTTTTTCGCCGAGGTCATGGAAAAAAGCGGTCGTTTCGTCAATCGCGACCGGGTCGGAAGCCGCTGTCGCCGTCGCAAGCGCGTGGGCCGGCTCGGGCAAATGGAAATATTCGGGCAAAAGGACGCGGGCCAAACGTTGCTGCAACCGCCCCTCCGTTTCGTGTATCTGTTGATAAACGCGCTCCAGTTCCGACGCGCAGGCCCCGGCCATAAACCGCACGATTGGATCAAATTGCTGGCCGATGTCCCGCTCGACATCCTCATATTCCACGCCCCACTCATCGGCGGCACGGTGGAGGATGGATTGATAGATTTGGTCGGCGGTGATGGCCATGGTTGTGTTTTGAGTAAATCGCTATCGCAAATGTTGCTTTGTCATTGTGGAACAAACCGTCGAATCCGGCTTTGTCAAATTGGAAAAATGGATCTGAAATCACCAAAACTTCCACCACGGTTTCTGTTTGGCCGCCGGGGCTATCGGAGCTTCTTGGGCTTCTTTTTTTTCAATGGCCGCCGGGCGTGCAGTGTCCGGCTCAAAATCATCAAAACCGCCGCCCGCATGGGGAAAAGAGACGATTTTTATATAATCCTCATAATAAATATGGTCTTTGACCCCAAAAATGGTCTCCAACCGCTTTGACCTCAAACCGAGGTTTTGGCACAAAAGCCATGCTTCCGCATCGTTAGCCAAGTTGCCGTCCAGCGCATCAAGCCCCATGCCCGGCGTGTAGGTGCAGGGCGATTCGATATAAAACGACCCCACCTTCGTGATGACCTCGACGATGAACCGCCGTTCCGCACCCGCGCCCGCAAAATGGACGACCGTCTTTTTGTGGCCGAGGCAAATGCCGCCGTGCTCCTCCATTTGCCGCTTTGAAAGGGCATCAAACTCGGCCCTCGACAACTGGTTGTAATACCTCGGATGGTCGAAGTTTTGGGGGAAGTTTCGGGGGGCAAATTTGGAGTTGTTGGCCATCTTCTATTTTATCTCTATTTCATTCAAAATCAAGGATGCTTTTCGTCTGTCTGTCACCAGTTCCCCGTTTTGATGGGAAAAGAGGAGGATATGCTCCGGGTCTTCGTCCTCGCAGATGAATATTTTCACTGGGCCGAAAAACTCGAGGATTTGCGAGCGGTCACAGGTGGGGAGGAAGATTCGGAGGACGCGGGGGTCGTAGAACCTGAAATACATCTGTTTTCCTTCTTCTGTTTTTACGATTAAGAATTTTCGGAAGTGGCGGTAGGTCTCTTCAAAGGTGCCCGATGAAAAAAGTGGGACTCCCCAGCTTTGGTTCCAGCCATTTTTGAAGTACCAGTTGGCGAAATCAGTTTCAGGTTTTAGCTCGAACAGGTAGGGGGCTGCCTTTTTGTTTTCTTCTGAAGTACCTTTGTAAAAAGATTGACGACTTGGGTCCAGCCGTATTGCCTCTTCCTGCTTTTCAGCAGCTGTAGCAGTATCGAAAAGGATTAAATTGAATGGAGGGGAAGGACTCATTGGTATTTACCGATAGTAAAAGGGTTAATTTTTATGATATTTAAAGTCCTACATTAGCTATGTTTGAAATGGTACTCTTAGGCATAAAAAAAATAAACCCTATTATCTGATTTTATGCTGGACGCTATAACTTCCTTCAAACATTTTAATGTCTGGTTAGTCTCAAAATCAAGTTTATTTTCGTCAACTGATTGTAATTGGGTTAAAAATAATACTTTATCTTTGCATTCCCAATTGTCATTTTCATACCATCCAGTTTGTGTATGGAAATATAGAGGTACTCCTTCCCACATACCATTTGAATTGGGTGGGATTTCGTATATTATAGAGTCAAAATATCCCGCCCACATTCTTAGCAAAAGAAACTCAGTGCCATGACTGTCTTTTTCGACTATTTGTATTTCGGCCTCTCCTTCAAAGCCTGTATAAAAATTTTTTAATTCCCGTGTCATTAGTGAATGATTTAAAAGGCCGGATGATGTCCAGATTCTAAAATCTGTTTTTGTAATTCAGTTGCAGTTCCTGCTTTATTTGCTTTTATAGCATTTTGCCAAGCCTGCATTGAAGTCCATTGGTCTTCTACCAAAATATGTTCAACTTTTTGTATGCCTTGACCATTGCCTGGTGTAGTTTTCGTCACTACCCAAGTATTTCCTTGTTGGGCTGGAGCTCCAGGCGTACGTGTATGCCATCTAGATTCATACTTGACTCCATTCTCAGTCCAATTATATTTAACCTGTGTATAGCCCTCTTTTAATTGTTCAGTCACTTTAGCATTAGCAGGGATTTTTATTGGCGAAGATGCTTTATCAAAAACATGACCGTTGAATGTATGTTTGGAAGCTTCTTTTGCGACCTTTTTCGCCGCCTCTTGTGCTAAATTGTCCGCAGTCTCTTTTGCCAATTTCTCCGCTGCCTCTTTGGCCGCTTTTCCAGTCATTTTCGCTATTAAACCTGAAATTTTCGCAGCAACTGGTTTCAATACCCTTCCAAGCAACGCTCCCAAAGGTCCTGCCAATTTATGAAATAATCCACCTAATATCGCACCACCTCCCATTCCATAAAGTGCAGATTTAGACCCCAAAGAACATGGTATGCAAAAATTTTCACCAGCCATTTTTCTTGCCACAATGTCCTCAACAATTCCCCCAACTCCGCCAGACGCAGCACCAATAAGTACTGCTGCCAGTAGCCCACCTCCTAATGCGGGAGCGGCAATTGCGAAGATTGCGGCCGCTGCGATGCCAACTACAAGCCCCGCCCCAATCGAAGCCGCCGTATTCACCCACTCCGGTCTATTCCCATCAACATCAACCCTATTATATGGGTCATTTACCCCATAACTGTAGTTGGTCGCTTCATGCTGAGACCACAGCCTATCCAACGACAAAAACGACTTCAAAAACGGGCTATAATACCGAGCCTTATTATAATGCAACCCAGTTTCCCCATCAAAATACTGCCCCGCAAGCCGCCAAGGCTGCCTAATATTGTCCAAGCCAACATTCGCCTCGCCAAAGGCCGCATAATCCGCGCTCCAAACCGCCTGTCCTTGATTGTCGAAAACCTTGACCACTGCGCCCCGCATATCGGAATGGAGCCAAAACAGTTGCCCGTTTTCCCGAAAAGCCACGGGGACGGTCGTGCTTGCACCATAAATGTACTCCCGAAAAACAACCTCGTTGCCGGTTTTTACTTCCTCGGTCAATAGTTTTTCGCTGGCCCAGAAGAACTTATGGGCATCCTTTCCGTTCGATTTGCCCACCCTTCTGCCCAAGCCGTCGTACCAGTATTCCCAGACACCGGTGCTTGTTTTTGCAAATTTGAGTTGGTTGCTGTCGTTAAAATTAAGCTCGACCCGGTTGCCGTTCGCAATGGCAAAGGATTTTACGTTCCCGTTCCGGTCATACTGCACACCGCTCCCGCCAACGGAAAGGGTCTCGTCCATGCTGCCCATGGTCACGGGCGAACCGTTTATGGCCGTGAAATTGCCCTTTTGGTCATAATCGAACTTTTCAACCTTCTGGGCGATGCTTTCCACGCTCGTCACCAAACGGCCCTCATCGTCATAGGCAAGGTGCCATTCCTTCTTGGGGCTCGGGTTGTCCCTGTCAAAGCTCCGGTAATTGGCCAAACGGCAGAGGTTGTCGTACCGATAGGCCTCTTGCGAAAGCACCTCATTTTTGTCATTGACGATGGTAGATTCCTGCAAGCCGCCCAAGACCTTTTCCAATCGCTTTTCTATCATTCCGTTCGGATAATGCACCTCTGCAACGGTGTCATTTGCCCCGTACCTGAAAGCGCAGACATTTCCGCCCGCATTCATGGCCTGCAAACGGCCGTCCGCATCATAGACATATTTGACCGATAAGCCCGACGGATAGACCATCTCGGCAAGCAAGCCGTCCTTGTCGTAATTGTACCGGACTTTGTTGCCCTGAAAAGCCTCGCTTGAAACTGCGCCCTTGTCATCATATTCAAAGCAAACCGTCCCCGCCGGGTTTTCAATTTCTTGTACTTGCTGTTTATCGTCCAGTTTGAGGTTTAAAAAATTGCCGTCCTGCCATTCCACGCGGGCGGGGTTCATGCCCTCGTAATAGGTGACCATTTTGTTCCCGTTGCGCAGTTTGGTGACAAATGCCTCCAAATTTTCATCGTAGGCCGTTGTTTCCGAAGTCCCGTCGGGAAAGAAAATCTTGTCGCCCGTCCCCTGTGGGTCTGTTTCAATTTTTGTGACCCTGCCCAAGGAGTCTTTTATCGAGTGGATAAAATGGTTGTCCTTTATCGCCGTTTCAAACCTTTTGACCTCGTTTGCCCGGTTGGTGATGGACTCGACTTGCGCACTAATGTTGTACGCTATTTTGTACTTTTTATCGTCTGGTGAAACTACCTCCGCAATCCTGTTTTTGTCATCATAGTTCAACGTAATCTTATCCTGGTTTAGCAAGATGTTCTTTAAAAGTTGGCCATCATAACCAAAACCGATGGATTCATTTCCCGGAAAGGAAAACTTTGTGAGGTTGTCATCACCATCGAACGTGAACCCGTATTCCAGACCGGAGGGCTTGACAATTTTTTTGGCGTTGTAGTTTTCATCAAAAACAAGGCGGGTCTTGTTACCACGGCTATCCTCAATAATCAAGTCCTTGCCCTCCCCTTCCTTCGCATTGTAACCGTTTGACATCAATTGCAACAGCATTTGGTCCCGTTTCTGCTTGCGAATCGGAACCTTAAATGCTTCAATCTGATGTTTCTTAATTACTAACAAAGACGGGCTATTTACAAATTTCCATAAAAGGAGCTGCGCCGCCGCCGCCACCACCAGATGTTTCCCCAATCAAAACCGTAGGAAACCCCACCGCAATCATCCCCCCGTGCGCACAAGAGTCCCCCATCCGCGCCGCAGGTTTGCCGCCGATAAAGACCCCCATGCTGCCAAGGATAATGGAGTCCGGTGGCCCTACGCAGGTGCACATATCGCCCAAAACGGCGGCGGGCATGCTCCCGATCAGCACCGTCGGCACGCCCGGCCCAACGATTGGGCCGCCCACATGGGGGATTGGCGGCATCCCCGGTGTCACCATCGGGCACATGTGCATATCGCCTACTCTTGCAGCTGGTTTTCCCATTGCGTTTTGGTGGTTTTAGTCTACGACATAATAATAGGAAGCGTCATTTACATCCATGTTGTCGCCAGCTTTCTCCCGGATTGTCCGCTTTTTGACCATGCCCTGTGCCGCCCATTGGTCATAGACGGTGATGCCGAGCTCGTTGTGGCTGACGTAAATGGCCGCGTGGCGGTCGGCTGCCGGGTACTGGTATTTGCCATCCTTGTTTTTTTGGAAGGTCGCAATGACCGTCCCTTGCAGGATCGGCTTTTTTGAGCCCAACACTTTTTCGCCCGCCTTCCACATGGCAGTATTGGGCGCACTTGTGATTTTTTGGACAAGCGCCACGCATTGATGGGTGCCGCTACTGCCGCTGGTGTATGAAGTGTCCCCTTCCAGCTTGCTTAAATTGACGGTTGTTCGATAAGCCATTTTTATTTGGATTTAGGTTGTAAGAATTTCATGTTTTCATTTCCGCCCACCCACCGGGATCACCAACGGGAAGGCCTCTTTCGCGTCCTCGTCCACCTCGCTGTCCGGGTAATGGAATTTCTCCTTTCGCCCCAGCGACAATTGCCCATGGACATCCACTTTCACCCGGACTACTGGGTTTGCATCGTTATAGTTCGGCTCTTGCAGGTCCACCATGACATCGGTGATGTTCACCCGTGTCTCGTACCGTTGGAGCATGTCCTTCAGGTTCGCTTGGGTTGCTTCCCGTATTTCTTCGCGCCAAGCCTTCATCCCCTTTTTTTGGGGCGGTGTCGTTGCATGGTATTTGTTCAGGATGCTACCGAACATCGGGTCGAAACGATAGCACAACATGAACGATTTGAGTATCAACCGGATGTTCTGATGTATCGCCTTGCGGGTGTCGATGTCGTCGAGTTTTTCGCCGCGCATCACGCCGTCGAGTTTCAGGGGCAACGAATAATAGAGGTCTTTTTGTCGCATCGCCGAATCAGTTCAGTTTGATGATCGCGCCTTTTACGTCCACCATCGCCGAGCCTTTGATATTGACCATCGCGCCGCTCGTGTCCACGGATTTACTGCCGTCCACCTTTATTTCGACGCTTTTTACCGAAACCTTGGTGGTGCCCTCGATGTCCACTTTGCTCTTGCCCACCATTTTTACGTCCTTTTTAGAGGTCAATTCGATGAGGTCGGTCGCTTCGATGGTGATTGTTTTGGCCTTGATGATGACGGTGCCCTCGCCAGCGTCCACGGTGATGGTGCTGTTGGATTTTCCGTTCGTTTTCATGGTTATCTCCTTGCCCTCGCTCATGGTGATCGAGCTGTCGTCGTCCTTTTTTCCCGAACGGATGGTCACGGTTTTCCCGGCGGTCATCAAGATCGAGTTGGGCGCGTGCATCTGTATCTCCTTGGCCTCGTCGTCGAATTTCCACTTGTTCCCGCCCTTCGATTTGAAGCCCTTGTACTTGTTCTTGGCATCGAACCATTCGGGCTTTGCATCGCTGTTGTACATGCCGGTGAGGACGTAGGGCTTGTCGGGGTGGTTGTTCTCAAAGGCCACCAAAACCTGGTCGTCCACTTCGGGGATGATGTAAAAGCCCTTGTCCTTGCCCGTGTATGGGGAGGCGACGCGGATCCAAGGCGTTTTTTCGGAACTTCCCTCCTGCCATTGAAACTTGACTTTTACCCTGCCGAAGCCTTTGTCGTCGTTCACGTCCGTCACTTTGGCCAATTGAGCCTCGCAAAAAGGAGGTTCCGGCATCGAAGTTAGCGGCGGAGTTTCGACCTCTTCCGGGATTGCCTCAAAATGGTTGATATAATCCCCTCCCTGTCCAATATCGTGATTAAGGCTTGTTATTATGAATTTTCCATAGTTTTCATTAATTGCCGAATCCTTTACCTCGATTTTTGACCCAATTTTGAGTTTCGGGTTTCGGCTCGCGCCGTTCAGGATGACAATTTCATCGACATTGACTTGGTCTTTACGCTTAATGATACCTTTAAATTCCTTTTCGTCCATGGCCATGTTCATTGTCAAAGATGGCGTTTGTGAAAAAACTTGTCCGGTGGAAATCCCCAATACATCTTTCCCTAAAGCACTTGTTGGTGCTTTTTGGGGAGATTCATCTTTCAATGGGCTCGTATGTTTTGTATAATCATATCCGCGCAGCTCGAATTTAGCGGGAACGGCCCGAACAGAAATGTCAAAACTGCTCATGCTATTTTCTCCAAAATCCAAAACAATCGTGGTTCCTCCCGCCGGCTTACCGAAATAAAGCTGCAAACCATCATAATAAAACCACTCGCCAAACGAGTTCGCCAAACGGGCGATGAAAGAAAAATTACTTTCTTTGTATTGAACAGTATATGGAAGTGAACTTGTAAAAATTTTCGGATCAATTGTTGGCGAACTTTGGAATTTGCCTTTATAAGGATTCAATACCTCATTCACGATTTCTTGTAACCCCTTGTCTGTAAAAGAACGTGTATTCCCGCCGTCATCCGCCACAATTGTCGGGCTTTGACCATTTACAATCAACTCCGCTGTCCCACTTTGACGGGAAAGGCCGACCGATGTTATAATACCTTTGAAAGAATCTTTGAGTGGCGCAACAATGAGTTGCAAATCATCCTGATAATCAAATCCTATATTGACAGGTTTGCCAATCCAAGATTTGGCCTTGTCGTTGAGCACACCTTTATTTGCATCTTGACGAATACGAATCCCAAACGAATGATGCCCACCTACACGCTGGTGGATATCAACACTTGAGAAGTCGTTGTCAGCTAGTCGAGTGCCTCCGATGGTAATGGATGTTCTAATCATTTTTTGATTGATTTTCAGTTTCGTTATCTTCTGAGATTGATCACATTCACATTTATAACTTTTTCATTTTCTTCTTCCAATTTTTTTATCCCATCTTGGGCAAGACTTGTGGAAAAATCCCTTATATCGTTTCTTAAATCTTTCCAATTATCAGCGATTTGCTTAGTCAGCTTTTCTGATTCGATTTTGAGCAAATTGCCTTCAACCTTTTCAAATTTGGAAACATAAGATATGCCCTTACGCAAGCCGCTTATTGTATTGTTTATTGAACTTTCATTTCTACCAGCCTCTTTCAGAGCTTCGCGAATCAATTTCTCTCCATTAGGTTCATTAAACATTTTTTTCATTGAATCAAACACAACTATTTTTTTTGCCCCTTTTTTGAGCGTATTATAATTAGCTGGGAGAAATTTTTTTATCCCTTGCTTTAATATCATTAGCTTGGTAATGTTTCCAGCAATTGACATGACGCCAAAAGCCTTATCCCATCCATCAACTATTTCTGTCACCAAAATGTATGTTGAATTCGTCTCAACTTCTTTGAGTTCTTCCCATCGGCCACTACCCATCATTGCTAATTTATACAGACCATCAGTACATTGGGCTGTGGAAGTTACAAACCCTCCCCACATTGCAACAGTTAGCAAAAGTGATGTGCCGCCCGTGGCTCCTGATGCTGCCGAAGTCGTTACTATCCCAGCACCTGACGCAACAGCAAAAAAGCAATTTAAACCAGTATTTGCTAATTCAGATTTTACCTTGGAATTTCTTATTGCATCCTGACTTAAACCCTCTATCCCTTTTCCTGAAAAAACTATTGATAAATCATCAACAGTTTGAACTTCAACAATAGCCAGATAGTTCATATAGCCAGATGTCCCTTTTTTTCCTCCATGCAGTAATTCACTTCCAACGTCTTCATAAAGTCCAATCATACAACCCTCATACATTGGAATCCCATGTATCGATTTGATTAGATTGTATTTTTCCTGTGAATTTAACATGATGAATTCTGTTATCCGTTGAAATATTTGTACTCGTTCCTGTCAAGCACATACCCTTTTGTGTTCCCATAAACGTGCGCCTCCTGCCGGTGGCAATCGTGGCAGAGCATGACACAATTTTCAAGTGCGTCGTCGTTGCTTGCCCAATGCGACATCACATGGTGGTACTCAAATTGGGCATCCCGCCAGTTCTTCGTCCCACAGAGGCCGCACCTGAATTTTTGCCTTTCGGCGGCCATGTTCTTGGTGTTCGATGAAAAAGCCATTTTTGTTGTTTTTTATGAAATTTCATCACAAAAAGCGCCTTAAATCAACTCGCTCATTGCCCTTAACCAATGCCACGACCTCAAACTCCTGCCCAATCGTCAGTTTCCATTGCGGCACACCGGAGCCGGGCGGGTAGTTTTCATCGTTGCCCCGGGTTTGGTCAGCGCCTTGAATGGGGAAAATTTTAACCGGCGTACTGAGTCCAAGCCCCCAAGTGTTCCCTTCCAAGAACTTTTTTTTGAGTGCGGGGATGTCCAGCCCCTCGGGGGTTTTGTAGTGGTGTTCGGCAACTTGGGTGTAACCCAAAAATTCAAATTCGGCCTCTTTGGGCAATTTTTTTATCATGATTGCCACAAATGCACCCAAGCTCAAGCGGCTCGGGGCAAATCCCAGCCGGCTCTCTATTTCCCGCAACCCTTGGCCCTGCACCCATTTGGCAGTGGTGATGCACCCTTTTCGGGTAACCCTGCTACCGATTGCTAAATCGCTCATTGGTTAAAAATTTTCAGGTTAGATGGTCGGTTTTTGGCGGAGTAGAGTCCCAATGAAAATTGGCGGCCCCCTACTCCGCTAAAACCTTGGGTTCGATTAGCTCTCCGGCCACCGCATGTCGAACGATGCCCCGCTGACCGTGATTTTTTCCGCCGTGATGCGAAAAGTCTCCAGCGTGTTGTCGCCCTCGCCTTGCGAATTGAAGCGCTCTTCGTAGCCGACGACATAACCGTTCTCGAACTCGATTTTTTTGAGTTCTTTGGTTTGTTCGGCATCCGAATAGATGGTGATCGAACCGGATTTCGCCGTGTCCTGTTTGCCCATCCAGTTGATGATCTTGCCTTTTAACTTGGCTTCATCAGAGCGGACGGTGATGTGGATTTGGCCGTTGCGGACGACCTTCACGGGCTGCCCCTTTTCGGAGTCGACGCCGCGCGCGAACGAGTAGCCCAGGTCGAGGACCTGCGCTTTTGCACCTTCTAATTCGAAGATGGCGGTGTGTGCTGCTGCCATTGGTAATGGTTAATTTAAGTGATGAAAAAAAATTATTTGGTCTCTTTCAAATCGGCCGTGGCCTTTTTGTTTTGAGCTTTTAACGCATAGACAAAGGTGCGGACGGCCCAGAGCGGCACGATGCTGATGTCGATATCGATCCGATCCGGCACGCGCTTGTTCCAATCGAAATTGGCCACTTTGCCGCTCGTGATGATCTTTTGCTCCGCCAATTGGTCCAAAAAGTCCTGGATCGTGTCGCGGACTGCATTGGCCTTTTCTTGGTCGAGCTGTTGCCCGGTCACCTTGCCGAGGTAATGTCGCATCACCCGGTTGACGTAATCAAAGGTGCGGACCACCGAGTACCTTTTGAGCGCGTATTCTGCGCCCGTGAACGCGGTGCAGGCTTCATAGGCCATGTCCTTTTCATAGGCGTGCATCATCGAGTTCATGCCCTCGTCCGAGAGGTCGGCGACTGTGTCCTGCACTGTGTGGAATGCAATCCCCGCCGAGCCAGAAACCGAGCCGTTCATCTCGCCCATGATGGGCTGCGAGACTTTTTCGGAGTACATTTTCCCGGCGATTGCCATAGAGGGCGAGCCCCGCATTTCACCTTCTTCGTCCAATCCTTTGTGCTGCCCGCGCAGCACCAAATGGTTGGCAAAAAGGGCCAAGTGCGAATGGTGCGCTTCCGGCCCGGTCACGCCCTGCCATTTTTTGTGTTCGCGCTCTTTCAATGCGTCTTCAACCGTGTCGCAGTCGGCGAAATCGGTCAAAAAGGTAATCCGAGCGTCACCGGCCAGTTTTGTGTACTGTTCGATAAGGTCTTTTGGCCGCTTGCTTTTCCACAAATTCGGGATGACCAAAAGCGAATACGCCTTTTTTTGGTCCACCGAGCGCGATTCATCGGTGATGCGCTTTTCGATTTCGTTGTAGACCAAACGGCTGTCCGCATCGAGCAAAACATCCGGGTGGACATTGAGCAAGGTGAGGTTTTTGGTCTTTTGCGGGGCTGCGTTTTTGTAAAAAAGCTCCAGTTCCCGATAGGTCTGTTCGAGGTCGCGAGCCGCGCCGAGGATGGTCGAAAGGTTCTCATTGATGAGGCTCTCGTTGGTGTCGAGTTTGTCCTGCGCGACTTTTTTGATGCCCTTGTGGGCGGATTTTTCGCCCGATGCCTCCCCTTTTGAGAGCAGGTCGATATAAGCTGCCACGCGGTCGCGCAGCTCCTTTCTTTCTTCCACGCCATCATCGTCTTGCAGGAACCGCTTCTTTTTGCCCGCCGCTTTTGGTGAAAAACGGTCGAGGTTGTCCGCCAAAGGCCCGATCAGTTCATCGAAACCGTCAAATTCGTCGAGCCTGTCCAATATCTCCTTTTCAGAAAGCTGCGCCGGGGCCGCCGGGGCCTGTTTCATCGGGGCGGCATCTGCCGTTGGGTTCATTTTTTCCTGTTCCGTCATGAGTTGATTGTTTAGGAAATTTGTTTAAAAAAAAGATTATCGCTGTTTTCGTTTTCGGGGCGCGGAGATCAGTCCTCGCTTTCCACGGGCATGCTCGCGTCGAGCTCGGCCATGATGGAGCGCAGGGCGGCCAGCACCGCTTCCCGTGCGCCCGCGTCGTCGAGGGCCTTGCGGAACTTGGCGTTTTTGTCGATGCGATCGACCAATGCCTCGCTCGCCCGGAACTCGGCATCGAGCTTTCGGAGCATCGGCGAGTTTTTTTTGATGGAATCCGGCGAAAAAGCCGAAACCCCGCCCTGAAAACGCACCGTGTCGTCCACTTCGGCGGCGTCGGGGTTTCCGGTCTTCAGCTTAACTTTAACCTGGGGCTCGGCATATTTCATGACCGCTTCGGTCGAGAGCGAGAAATCTGCCGGGATTTCCTCCGGTTGCCGGGCGGCCTTTTGGCCCTTGAAGGGCATGGCGATATACGTTCGATTGGTGGGCAACAGGTCGAGACCGGAACTGGTCTCCTGCGGCACATCAATCGGCCCGGGCATATTGTAACGAACACTTGCGGCCATATTATAAGATGGTTTTGTTTATGAAAAATGGATTGAGTTAGTCAAGTTTTGGACGGTGGTCAATTGGAGGGCGGTCGGGAAAGCATCATCTTGCAATTGTTCAAGTCCTTTTCCAAGAACTCGTTGCGCATTTTCAACAGGTCAAACTTGGTGGCAGCTGCTGCCTTTTCGGTCTCCAGGTTTTTAACCTTTGTTTCAAGCTCCTTCATTTTGCTGGCCTGGCCGGCCCCGGCCCCTGTCGCTTTCGTTTGGCAGGCCTGCAATTGCCTTTTTAGTTCGTCCATTGGGCCGTTGCCGACATTGGAATAGGCCCTGTGGATGGCGAAAAGGATGGCCGCGTTGATGGCCAATATCACCATTCCCAGCCCCACCATCCGCCAGATTGCCGTTTGGCGCTGGTTTTTGTTCAATACTTCCATGATTGTTTATTTCAGGTGAATACAAAATGTTACCAATCAACTCGCTTTTTTTATGTCCCAGACCAGCTCCCCCTTTTCATCAATGTCCAGTTTCACCTCGTCCCCTTTCGTAATCTCGCCCCGGATGATCTTGTCGGCCACCGGCGGCGCCAAAAAGGTCTTGATCGCGTTGCGCAGCGGCCTCGCTCCGAACATGGGCGAAAAACCGATGTCGATCAAATGCTGCATGACCTTCTCGGAGACCGAGAATTTGACGTTGTGCTGCGTTTTCACCAGCTTCACGAACTTGTTGAAGTGGATGCTCAATATTTGCTTCGCGGCAGTCTCGTTGATCGGGTCGAAAGGCAGGATCTGCCGATCCACCCGGCCCAAGAATTCGTCCTTAAAATGCTTCGTCTCCCGGAGGATCTCTTTCAGCTCGCCCGCGTCGGGCCTTTTCCCGGCCTGTGTCCGGCGGATTATTTCATGTGCGCCCGCGTTCGATGTGAAAATGATGATCGTGTTTGAAAAATCGGCCAATTTCCCCTGCTTGTCGGTCAATCGGCTGTCGGTCAGCATTTGCAAAAAGATGCCATAAATGTCTTGGTGCGCCTTTTCGATTTCATCAAAAAGCACGACCGAATAGGGCTGTTTCCGCACCTTATTAATAAGGATGCCGCCCTCTTCGTAGCCGACATATCCGGGCGGCGAGCCGAGCATGGCAGCGACCGAGTGCGATTCCTGGAACTCCGACATATCAAAACGGATGATCGCGTTTTCGTCGTCGAAAAGGAGCTCGGCGATGGCCTTGGCAAGTTCTGTTTTGCCCGTCCCGGTCGGCCCGGTGAAAAAGAAGATCGCGCCCGGCTCGCGCGGGTCTTTGAGGTTGGCCCTGAAAATCTTCAGCCCTTCCTCGACCGAGTCCAAAACATGGTCCTGCCCGACGACCCTTTGTTGCAAAAGGGCCTTCGCGTTGCGCAATTTGTCCTGTTCCTTCGATTGGAGCCGCCCGATCGGGATGCCCGTCCGGTAGGCGATCATCGCGTCCACATCGGAGGGGTCGACCTGTTTTTTTGCGTCTTTTGTCCACTTGCGCAAGGTTTCGATGGTTTCCGGGACGGTCATCGTGTTAATCTCGTCGCCCAGTTTTCCGATCAAAAGCTCGCTCATGCGGTCGCGGATGGCTTGCCGGTACTCGGCTATATTGGGCTGGTCGTTGCCTTTCCAGCCGGTCTCTATTTCATCCAAAATGGATTTTGAGGTCGAGTTCATCTGCGACGCGCAGGCCATTGAAAAATCGAGCAGTTCGATGGCCGAGACGGGCAGGTTTTTGTCGCCGATATAGCGTTTGGCCATTTTCACCGCTTGCGAGATTGCGCCCGGGTCGGCCTTCAAACCATGGAACGCCTCATATTTTGGCATCAGGCCGTGGAGCATGGTGATGGCCAACGCTTCGTCCGGTTCGCCGACCGTCAGGCGCGAGAAACGGCGGTTGAAGGCGCTGTCCTTCTCGATGTATTTTTGATATTCGTTCTGCGTCGTCGCGCCGATGACAGTGAGCTCGCCGCGGGCCAGTTCGGGCTTCAACAGATTGACCACGCCCGAGCCGACCGAGCCGCGCTCATCGAGCAAAACATGGATTTCGTCAATGAACAAAATGGCCTTGTTGCCATAACCTTTGATTGCTTTCAGCACCGATTTCAACCGCTCCTCGACCTCCCCTTTGAACGCGCCGGCGACCAATCGCCCGTTCACGTCAAGTTCGAAAATGGTGGCCGATTTCAGTTTTTCCGGCACGTTCCCTTTCAATATTTGCAACGCAAGGCCGCCCACAAGCGCGGTCTTCCCGACACCCGGTTCGCCGACGATCAGGACGTTTGGCGAAAGCCTTTTCCCTAAAATCTCGACCAGTTGCTTGATCTCTTTGTCGCGTCCGATAATCGGGTCAATCTTGTCCTGTTGGGCTAAAAGCGACCAGTCTTCGCAGTATTTTTCAAGAATTTGCTGTGCATTTGCCGTATTTCCAGCAGGGCTTGCCGCGCCCGTTTTTCCACTGGCCGCTCCCCCACCCGACTGGATTGCCGCGCTCGCGTTCTTGCCCCGCCAGTCGATCAGTTCGTAAAGTGCCAACGGAAACCGCCGCAGCACGTCCGATTTGAAACCGACCTCCGGTGTGCAGATTGCCTCCAACATATCGATCGGTTCGATCTCGGAATGGCCATACCGGAGGCAGAGTTTTTGGGTCTCCTTCAAAACGGTAACCGCGCGGTCGTCCGCCGCTGCCACGGCAACATACCGCGTCGATTTGGGCAATTTATCTATCTGGCTGATGGCCCAACGATGGATCTCGGAAGGCTCTTTGTCGAGCTGCGCCAATACCGGGTGGAGGCCGACATCTTCTTGCACCATCGCCAAAAGCAGGTGCTCGGGGGAATAGGCGGCGTGCGAATACTCGTTCGCAAATTGAGCCGCAAGCCGAAGGGCCATTTGGGACGAATCCGAAAGCAGATATTCGTTGAGGTACATGGATTCACGGTGGTTTCATTAAACAAATAGGGCAACAGAGGCGGCAGGAAATTGTGGGCGTGCCGAAAAAGGGGGGGGCTTCCAAAAAACCAAAAACTTATACCAAAAAAAACAAGTATGCCTAATATGTGGGTGAAGGTACTGATTTTCCCAACTTTTGTTTTCGGCACTTTATATTTTAAAAAAAACAGCTTGGCAGCCGACAATTGCAGGTCAAAACAAATTTATACGATTTATAAAGATGTTTCCCCTGCCCTGTTTTTCGTGCCAAAACTATTTTAAAGAGTTCTTTAAGCGCAGTTTTTGTGCGGGTTTGTGGTTGGTGTTTGCAAAAAATACCCAAATGGGTAGTTTTTTGAAAGAGGTTCAATCCAACTTGAACATCACGGGCAAATTCATCCGCACCCGGACATTTTTCTCACCTTGCATACCGGGATTCCATTTCGGCATTAGTGCAAGGACACGGAACACCTCATTTTTCATCGGTTCGCAAAGCCCCCTGACAATTTTGACATTGCTCATCGAGCCGTCTTTTTCGATAACAAAAGAGGCAAACACCCGGCCTTGTATCCCATGGTTCCTGGCAACCACAGGGTATTTGATGTTATCGGCCAAAAATTTCAACAAAGCCTTTTCTCCGCCCGGATATTGGGGCATGGCATCCACAAACGGGCGGGCGGGATTTTCGCCCTCGGCCACCAGTTTCGTCGTTGAGACCAGTTTCCCGTCCGCAAAAACATCCGTGTCGGCGATTTGCCCCAATGTGTCAAAATAAAATTTGTTGCCTTCCAATTTGCCGTTTTCGCCATAGTTTTCGGTCGAAGCTGGCCTGCCCTGTTCATCAAAGTACTTCCATTCGCCCGTTCGCTTGTCATCTTTGTAACTGCCGACAGAGGCGATGGAGTCTTGTTTGTGAAAATAGGTCCACCTGCCCTCCATTTTGCCGTTTTTGTAAAATCCGCGGGATTGTATGTCGCCGTTCTCTGCCCAGGACATGCTTTCGCCGATTGCGATGCCCTTTATGTTGACAAATATTTTCCGGGTCAACCTCACCATGTCCGCGTCAATCAAATAATAGGAATTTTCCATCAACTGGCCGTCCGGAAACTCCTCCAATGACCATAGCGGCCCAGCATCCAGCATCTTGTTGCCCTCGCCCAAAAAGGCCGAGTAATAGTCCATCCATACTTTTCGGGTCTTGGAGCTGAACTCGTTTGAATAGTAGGTATTTTGGGCACTGCAAATTGGGGTTGCGGCGAAAAAAGCCAAGAAGCAGGCGAAAGTGATTGAGTTTTTCATCTGAAAGCTGGTTTTAAAACGTCACATACATAAAGCTCGTGAACCGGACCGGGAGCAAAAACTTGTTCGGGTTCTCCCCTTTTTTCGAGAACTTGATGACCACCTTGCTCTTTATCGGCTCGCCAAAACCGTCCGCCGCCGGGGCCCATGCTGGCATCGACCGGAGCAGGGCCATCGCCGCCGTTTGGCACGGGTTGTCGGTGGTCAACGGGCCGAAACGGGCCTTTTTGATCGTCCCATTTTTTCGGATGATACAGATGATATCGAAGTCCCGCTCGTTCAGTTCCGACCCTGGTGTGCATTTAAAATACTCGTCGAAATACTGTTGGAGACCTGCCTCGCTGCCCGCAAATTGGGGCGGCACAGCCCCGCCAACCTCGCCAAACCGGACAGAGGCCTTCCCCCGGACGCGCACCGGGTTGCCGTTCACCATACCCGGAGACCATTTGGGGGCCAGCCCCAAAACACGCTTTGCCTCCGCGCCGCAGCCCTTGCCGAGGTCGTTCAACACTTCGAGGCCCGACATGCTGCCGTCCTTTTCGATGATGAACGCGACCATTACCGCCCCCTCGATATGGGCGGCTAGGGCATCGGGCGGGTATTTCAGGTTGGCCTTGATGAATTCCGCGTAGGAGGTGCTGCCGCTCGAGAACTGGGGCTGCGACTCGTGCTTCAATTGGTGGAACTCATAGACCGAGTCCCGCGGTTGGGCGGCCACGGACGAAAGGGAAAGGACGGCGGCGGCCAAGACCTGAAAAAATTGATTGGCAAAAATCGAGTTGTTTTTCATCGCTTCGTTTTTTTGGTGAATGTAAAGCACCCATTAGTGTCACGGGCGTATATTTTGTTACCACGAATGGGCTTATTTTTATGAAAAAAAATCCCCCCGAAAGACGATTCTCCCGAAGGGATTTTATGAATGTTCCTAAACACAATCCGGCCGTTCACCCTTTTTTCATGACCTTGAACGTCCGGAACAGTTCCCCGCCCAGGTCGCGGACGGACAAAAGGTATTGCCCGGCGGGCAATCCGCTTGTTTCGTTGAAAGCGGATCTTCCGGTGGTTGCGGCCTCTGTTTTTTGAAAAACCAGCCGACCGTTCAAATCAAAGAGGGCGAAAAGAAGTGGGTTTCCGCCACGGTTTTCCCATTCGATTTCCAGATTATCGCTGAACGGGTTTGGCCAACAGGTAATCTCGAAATCTTGGCCAACGGCCTCAACGGACACAGAAGAATCCGGTTCGGGCAGCCAAAAGCCCTGCGAAAGGGCCGCTCCGACGGCTTCTTGGTAGGCAACGACCACTTCGCCGACCGTGAAGCCGAGGGTGATGCCGCCATTGGTAGTTGAACTGCCCGCCGCGCCGATGATGGTCGCCGAATTTTGCGCGGCCAACCGGGCAACGGCAAAGAGCAGCCCGGCGAGGATGAAAATGAAATATCGCATGATTGCAGATTTATTTGGTGAAACCTATTTGTTCGAGCTGCCAACCGTGGGCGAAACATCGGCGGTCGGGGTTTTGGAAAAAAAGGCCTCCATCTTGCTTTCGAGGCCATCAATCCGGGCGCGCAGAGCCGCGTTTTCAGCTTTTAAATCCACGACCTCATGTGCCAGTTCTTGCGTCGCACTCACGTTAAGCGTGAAAATGCGGTCGTAATCGACCGTGCGGAAGTCGTGGACTTCTTTGCCGAATACGAATACCTCTTTCGTGTCGGCAGCCCCCTCCCAGTTTTTTACGGTGAAAGAAGTCCCGCTCACGGCACTCACCTCGACCTCATATTGTTTGTCGGCAAAGAGCCGGACCCGGTCGCCGACAGCGATTTCGGCCCGTTTTTCGAGCGAAATGGTGAGCGTTTTATCATCGGCATTGAACTCGACGGATTTTGCAGCCTGATAAACGTCGGGGATAAAATCCGTTCCTTTCGTTACCGCCTCGGCAAATTCTTGCTCGACCTCTTGGGCGATGAATCCTTTTTTGGAAGCGATGCCCTTGGTCGCCACGTCTTTGTGGGTGTAGTCGGTGACTTTTAGGCGGAGGAGAGTAGCGAGGTCGTTTTGGGGGCTGGATTGGTGGAGGATATTTTTGATGCGGAGGTCGGAGTAGGCGTTGAATTCGGTTGCCCAGATTCTGTCCTTTGCTTTAATGGAAAAGGGGACAACACCGCCGCCAATGCCTGTATAGGCAATGTTGCTTTTTGCATAAAAAGCAAATGCTTCGCCAGCCGAGTTGGCGGTTCCATTAACAAACAAGGCCCCATTCATGGTAATGTGGTGGTCGTGCCAGATGGAGAGGGCAGGTGACCCACCCACTCCGAGATCGATACCAAACTGGTTTCCTCCGGTGGTGCGCTTGCTTCCGATCCATTCAAAGATGGTGGCACTGTTGTTGTTTCCAAAAACGATGTCATGGCCACTTGAGGTGTTGTCGTCATAGGCATAGAGCCTTTTTTTAAGGACGATATCGTTCTCAAATAGGCCAGTTCCATTGACGTGGAGCTTTGTCACGGGCGCCGAAATGCCGATGCCGACGTTCCCTGAGTTTGAATTGGAAATATTGTTTCCACTTGCCGCCCAATAAGTCGGTGTCGGGCTTGGCAATGCCACTTGGTTTCCACCCAAAATGCTCAAATTGTTGCCCGAAATAGAAAGGGTTTGGTTGTCCTTGTCTTCCGTCGATTTTTGGGCAAGCATCGCAAACGGCACACTGACCAGCTCCTGCGTCCCCATATCGATAAAAGTACCCGATGATGCCGGGTCAATTTCAACTTTGAGGAATTTGGCCCCATTGGCCCAATCGATGCTTGACCATGCACCTGATAGGGCCATTCCCGTACCGATTTGGAGGGAAAAAAGCCCGTTCTCTCCAATTGGTGCTGCCGAAAACTTTTCCTTGTAAAGCTCCGTGCCATTGATGTTCAGGTTTTTGATGGTGAAAATCACATCGGTTGTCCCCGTGTACGGCTTTTTGGTTGTCGCATCAATGGCATACGCCTGATAATTGAACCTGTTGGGCGCTTGCGCCGCCATTTGCAGCGTCAAAA
This sequence comes from Saprospirales bacterium, assembly GCA_031414895.1. GTDB lineage: Bacteria > Bacteroidota > Bacteroidia > Chitinophagales > Saprospiraceae > JANOQP01. The sequence goes on along the minus strand of JANOQP010000248.1, from coordinate 2,783 downwards.
AAAAACACCCGAACGCCCAGAGGACGGCGGTTTTGATTGTCATTTTCATGTTGTTGGTGATTTTTGAAAAGTGAGGAGAAAAAGTTTTGGTCTGGCTTTTCGAGGTCGGTGGGACAAAAGTTGTTTTCTCAAAAAACAAAATTGTCGGGACTGAACGAAGCAGGATGGGAAATTGAACGAATGGCTGTGTTTATAGAAGGAAATAAATATGAAGGCCAAATCCTTTTGATATTTGGCCTTCATACCTCCTATTTTTAACCGGGGTTTTATCAATCCCTTTCCGAGCAGAAAGCTATTTTGTGCCTACAACAGTTGCACTGCACGATCCCCAATCATATAGCACAGTTTCAAAATAGTTGATCCTATTTGTACTGAAACTGCCGTACCCGTTGACCGGAACAAGACCGCTGAAACCGTCGGGTTGATAGTAATAAAAATCGAAGCTGTTGTCCTCCTTCAACACAACCCTGTAATTGGACATCCCTGAATCGGTGAAAAGCAATTCGTTGTCGGCATTTCCTTTTTTGACGAAAACCGTTCCTGAGCCTGAATAGCAATCCCCTGTGTAGTATATGTTATAAGTTCCGACAACCGCATCTCGTGCATCGAGTACTTCAGTTACGCAGGAGGGAAGCGAAAGGACGAAGCCGCACAGAAGTGCGAGAAATTGAAAAAGTTTCATGATCTTGAAAATTGAAAAGGTTGAGAAAAAAATGGTTTGACCTGGTTTTTTGGGGTCGAAAGGCCGGTTGCCTTACCTGGTGCCGGCAAACTTTACTGTGAAATTGCTCCCATCGGTCTCGACCCCGGTAAAAGAGAAGTCGAGCGCGTTGCTCGAAAAAGTCCCGGAACCTGATTGGATTTTTTGCGAAGCCGTCCATTGTTGTGATGGGAAAGAGAGGATTCCGTTGCCGATCAATGTGGCATTGTATCCCTTGCTGAATACAATATTTGTGGCATTGCCGGGGTCGCCCGTCACCTCGATAAAATAGCCCGCAATAGAGATGTTGGTTCCGTTTTTGGAAAAGGTGTATATGCCGAAGTACGGCCCCAAAAACTTTGCGCGGGTTTCCGTTTCGCAATTGGCTCCCTCATATCCCGGAGAGCAGGCACAAGTGCCATCGTTACAAGTTCCGTGACCGGAACAGGTTATGGATTCGCAAAGATCAATGGGCTGTGGGGCCACTTCATTGCAGGAAGAACAGCTTTGCGCCAAAACGGCAAGCGAGAGAAAGCAGAATGCTTTAAAAAAAGTGGACATGGTTAAGTGATTTTAAAGTTGAGAAAAAAAAATTGGTTCGAGCAAGCATTTTTTGGGGCCGGTTTCAATCCACCCACCGGGCATACATCCTGCTGCCCGACCGTTTCAGCTCGAAAGGCAGGAGTTGGTTGTTGAAGATGCCCTGCCGCCAACGGCCATCCGGGACAATGAAACTGAACGAGGTCGGGTTTTGACCATAAATACCGACCAGCCTGCCGAGGACGAAATTGTATTCGATGAGGTCGATGGATGCGCCCAGTTCGGGCAGCGGGATGGTCATCCGGATGGCAAAATCCATGTTCGGGTGGCGGTAGGTCTGGTCCATGCCCAGTTCGAAGGGTTGGGCGAATGCGGTATCCTCCGTGCCACAGGATACCTCGGCGGCGGTTTTTGCCGGATGGTTTTCCTGTTTCGGCAGGAAATGGGTGGTCATGCTGAAGCAAATGGCGACGATCGAGAGTTGCCATAGGGAGGGCTGTTGCCCGGGTGCTTGGTGCGCGGTCATGATGTAGTGCCGTTAAAAAAAGGTGCTGAAAAAAAGAGGGTTGTGCGGCCTTCCGGGGGGGTGCAACAAAAGTCGCCCGTCCCCAAAAGCAAATCCCTTGGCCCGAACGAAACAGGCGGGAAATTGAACGAATGGTGGTTTTTTGAGAAGGAAATTGGTTTGCGTCTTGTAAATAGGCCGTTTGTGGAAGCCTGTTTTGAGCAACTTACCTGTATCCGACAAGCAACGTGACCGAATACATATAATTCGGATTGTAGGCATCCGCGTTTTTGACATAGAAGAACACGTTGTCGTTGTAGAATTTTTGGAACTCAACGACGGCCGTGCCGCTGTCGTTCGAGCGGCGGTCGGCGGCAAATTCCACGCCCGCGCTCGTCGTTGCCGTGAGGTCGAGGTCGTAGATGCCCTTTTCGCCGACAGCGATGACACTGTAATTTGTGCCGTGGTACATGCTTTCCGAAAAGTAGCACTGGCCGCCTTCCGTCAGGACACACGAACCGGTGTCCATAAGGTAATAGCCGTTGTTGGCCATGATGCGCTTTGCGGCGGCGATGAGGTTGTCGGATTGGCTGTTGGCGTTGGTTGCGAAGCAGATGAGGCCGAGGCAAATGAGCAGATTTTTCATCGTTGAAAGTTTTTAAAAAGTGATGGGTGAAAAGTTGAATTTGGTGAGTTGGCATACCCTTTTTGGTATTTTTTGCCGCTGTGCGTGAAATTCAGGCGGTCGGCGTATTCCGTATTGGGTAGGTTGCAGATATATTTACCGGATAAAAAAAATGCGACACGGATGTCGCATTTTTTATTCAAAAAATTTTCCCTCACCTATACAACTCCCTGATTATGAAGACTTTAGCTGCTTTTTTTATTTTTTGTTTGCCGGTTTTTGTGGCGGGGCAGGGGGTGGATACAGTGGGGGTGGCTAGGGTGGTGGATAGCTTGTTCAAATCCGCTCGTATGCTTTCACAAAACCGTGAATTCGATAAAGCATTAGAAGCAATTGGCATCGCCGAAAACACT
>JANOQP010000247.1:0-2547 GCA_031414895.1 Saprospirales bacterium | reverse complement strand
CGACAAATATGTCGTGACCGACCACAAGGTTGATTATGACTATAATGCAAAAGATCTCACGCTTTTTCCCCGGATGCAGGACTATTCGCAGGGTCGTCCGGACATTTACAAACGCTGGATCGACCGCAAAACAGGCTCGCCAACGCTCGGCGACAACCTGACTTTTTTCGTGAAATACCAGACCATGTGGATGTACTGGCGGTATTTGATGTGGAACTTCACGGGTCGACAGAACGGCGACCAGGGCTATTATTCGTGGGACATCACGAGCGGCAACTGGCTCACGGGTATCGATGCCTACGACGGCGCGCGCATCGGCAACCGCGCCGAACTGACCGCCACCATGCGCGGCAACCAAGCTAACAACAAATATTATGGCATCCCATTCTTGCTCGGTTTGATCGGCCTTTTTTGGCAGGCATCGCGCAGGCCGAAGGATTTTCTCGGCGTGCTGGGCCTGTTTTTCATCACCGGGATGGGCATCGTTTTGTACACGAACGAGCCGCCGAACGAGCCGCGCGAACGGGATTACGCACTGGCCGGGTCGTTTTTCACTTTTTCGATATGGGTCGGGCTGGCCGTGCCGGCGCTCTACCATCTTTTTTCGGAGAAATTAAAGTTCGGCGGCATCCCGGCGGCGGCCCTCGTGACCTCGCTCGGACTGGTCGCGCCCGTGCTGATGGGGACGCAAAATTTTGACGACCATAGCCGTGCAAACCATTACGGGGCCCGCGATTATGCGACCAATTTCCTCGAAAGTTGCGCCCCGAACGCCATCATTTTCACCTACGGCGACAACGATACCTATCCGCTTTGGTACGCGCAAGAGGTCGAAAACATCCGCCGCGACGTGCGCGTGGTCAACTTGTCGCTCATCGCGGTCGATTGGTACATCGAGCAATTGCGCCGCAAGGTGAACGACTCTGCGCCAATCAAACTTTCGCTCACGACGGAACAAATACGTGGTTTCAAGCGCATCCAAATCCCATTTTACAACCCCGCCGGACAGGACGCGCCCGACCAGCCGATGTCGCTCAAAGACGTGGTGAAATGGCTCGGCGAAGATCACAAACTGCCCGCGCAATCGGGCCGCGCGTTCGATACCTATTTGCCGACGCGCAAAATTTTCATCCCAATCAATCGCGAAGAGATGCTCAAATCCGGCGTCGTCACGGCGAAGGACACGGCCATCGCGCCCGCTATCGCCTTTGATTTGGGCAAAAACACCAATTATATCCTCAAAGACGACCTCGCGGTGATGGACATCATCAACTCGAACTGGCCCGAACGCCCGATCTATTTCGCCGTGACCGTCCAGCCCGACAAGTTGTTGAACATGAACGACTATTTGCAGCTCGAGGGCATGGGCCTTCGCCTCGTCCCGCTGCGCAACGCGAGCGACAAACGCTTCTCGGTCATGGGCAGCGGCCGCGTCGCGACCGACCTCGCCTACACGAACATCATGGAGAAATTCAAATGGGGCGGCTTCGACAAGCAAAAAATGTTCGTCGATAAAAGCTACCAGCCGAGCGTCCAGACGACCCGCGTTCTCTTCATCCGCACGGCCAGTGAACTGCTCAAACAGGGCGACAAGGACCGCGCCGTGAAACTCGTGGACAAGTTTTTTGAGGCTTTCCCGCCGATGAACTTCCCGTGGGACTTCAACCATAATTTCTTGATCAACATCTATATCCAAGCTGGCGCGTACGACAAGGCAACCGAAAAAATCCGCCCGTACGCCGCCGAAATGGCCGAAAATTTGACCTATTACAAGTCCCTCGGCGACGATATGGAGCGCGGCTACGAACAGGACCACCAGTTCACGATGCGCACCGCGACCGACCTCATCCGCTCGGCGGAGGAAATGAAGGACGATGTTTTGAAAAAGGAACTGGAAGCACTTTTCGCGCCATACGGCGTGACGGTGCCGCAGATGCCCATGCTCAACAATTGACCATGAAAAAAGTAGCCATCGGTTGCGACCACGCGGGTTTCCCGATCCAAGAACCGGTTGTCCAAAAATTGTTGGCCGACGGTTTCACGGTTTTTGAATACGGGACGTTTTCGGCGGATTCGGTCGATTACCCGGATTTTGCGCACAAAGTTGGCCTCGCCGTCAGCGCGGGCGATGTCGATTGGGGCATCGTCATTTGCGGCAGCGGCAACGGCGTGAACATGACCGTCAATAAGCACGCGCACGTCCGGGGCGCACTTTGTTGGATGCCGGAAATCGCGAAACTTGCCCGGTCGCACAACGACGCGAACGTGCTTGCCCTGCCCGCTCGTTTTGTTTCGCTCGAAACCGCGCTCGAAATCGTGGACGTTTTTTCAAAAACGGCGTTCGAGGGCGGACGGCACGCCACGCGAACCGGGAAGATTGATTGCTGACCACCGCTGGCGCGAGGCTTTGTGATCTACGACGTGAAGTTGTACAGGCTTTCAACGACATGAAGTTGTAAATGCAACCAGCCCCAGCGGGGCGGAATGTTGGTAGATACTGAACTATCGAACGGTTTCGTAAGCCCCAGCGGGCAATGTCATTGACTT
>JANOQP010000246.1:0-2577 GCA_031414895.1 Saprospirales bacterium | reverse complement strand
GGTCGGCAATCGGCGTTTCGGAGAGTTTTTCGGAAAGCTCTTTCGGGGCTTTGAAATCGAACAATGCTAATGTTTCGGATGAAAAATTGGTTGCCGGTGCTGAAAAAACGGGCTGGATTGGTTCAGGAGCTGGGGCTGGAACTTCTTTTTTTGATGGGGGAGGCGCAGCTGCAACTTGTGCTCCCATTTCAAAAACAGGGGTTGGTTTGGGTCGCGAGATTTCCTCAACCGGGGGCGTTGTGACGATTGGTCGGGGCCTCTCCTCGATAAAAACCTCTTGTGGCGGGGGGGGCTTTGGTTGGTTGCGCTCCGGGTTAAAGCCAATCGGCCGGGAGGATTGCTTCGGTGCGGGTTGTTCTTTGACAGGTTGGGTGGCCGTGTTGATTAGCACGGATGTTTTTTCACTCAAAACAGCATCGTAAAAATCGCGGATGTATTGGCGTAAAATGTCCACATCAATTGAGGAAACCGACTCCGGGTCGCGCTGCATTACGGTGAACTCGCGGTTTATTTTGTCGAGAAAAATCTTTGCTTTCTGTAAATCCATGGCTTTTTTTGATGTTTGCACCAGATTTGGTCGTCCGGCCTTGTTTTGAAATGAAGTAAGGTGTCGGGGCAAAGAAACGCAAATCGGAAAAACCTATTACATAATGTTTTTGGAACCACATTTTTACGGGAAAAGGGGCGGCTGGATCGAGGTCATCTGCGGCTCTATGTTTTCAGGGAAAACGGAGGAACTTATCCGACGGTTGAAACGGGCAAAAATCGCCGACCAAAAAGTGGAGATTTTTAAGCCGAAAATCGATACACGTTACGATGATTTAAGTGTCGTGAGCCACGATTCCAATGCGATTTTAGCAACGCCCGCCGAAAGTTCGCAACGAATCCTGAAGATCTCCGATGATACGACGGTCGTTGGCATTGATGAGGCGCAGTTTTTTGATGCAGAACTGCCTGAAATTTGCCAGCAACTGGCAAATCAAGGCGTTCGGGTTATCATCGCCGGGCTGGATATGGACTATCGCGGGCAACCTTTTGGGCCAATGCCCAATTTGATGGCCGTGGCGGAATATGTCACCAAGGTCCATGCAATCTGTGTGCATTGCGGCAACCTAGCGACGCATTCCTATCGACACGCCGCTGGTGACGAGGTCATTTTGTTGGGCGAAAAAGAGCGGTATGAACCCCGCTGTCGGACGTGTTACGGCATGGGGAACATCCTAAAACTTGGGCGGGTGCATTAGCTTTATTGCCAATTCCCGGCCCATTTTTGGTTTGAACAGGCTTTTTCAATAAAAAAAGCCCCCGTTCTGAACCAGATCGGGGGCTTTTGATTTCGGCGTCCAGCCAAAATTTATTCATAGACATAGGGCAATATCCGGGCATCCTTCACGGTCGAGAGGGTCATTAGCGTTTTGAGGCGCTCGATCTCCTCGATCTGAGAGAGGGTCTTGAAGAGCAGTTGCTCGTAACTTGGGATGTCCTTGCAGATGATCTTCATCAAGAAATCAGCCTCGCCGGTGATGATGAAACATTCGACGACTTCCTCGATTTTTTGGATTTTTTCAAGGAAATTTGCAAGTGCGTTTTCCTTTTTCCACTGCAAATTGACGAGGACGAACGTGCGGACATTGAGACCCATTTGCTGTGGGTTCACCTTTGCATGGTAGCTTTCGATGATGTCACTTTGCTCCAGCTTTTTCACGCGCTCAAGTGTTGGGGCGGGCGAAAGGCCGATTTTTTTTGAGAGGTCGAGATTGGTGATTTTCGAGTTTTCCTGGAGGATTTTCAGGATCTTGAGGTCGATTTTATCTAATTTATCGTTCATTTTAAGGATTGCCCAGAATTTGTTCCGCTGGGCTGGGGCAAAGATAGTTTGGTAAAAATATTCACCAAGTTTTTTTTTCATTCACCCACATAAATTTTGCAAACCCTTCTCAAATGGATATTTGCCGACAGTTTATTCGGCAAAATGGTTTGCAAAATTAGATGAAACCTTCGGGCATGGCGCGTTCTGTCAGGTTTGCCAAATCATGTTTGGTGTATTGGGAGAATGAAGTTTTGCAGCAGTTTCTTTTGAATGTCCACGAATGGGTTCATTATACTTCTGAACTTTATTATAAAAACACAAAATAAATTCAATCGACAATCCATTTTTCGGTTTTGGAGATCAATCCCCTGTGGGCTGTGGTAGCGTTGTTTGGAGAATTACTCGGCCAATAGCTCGACAATCGCCTCAAGGACATCCTCCGCGTTCGGTTTCGACCAATAATCGCCGTCGGATCCATACGCGGGCCGGTGCGCTGCCGCGGTAATCGTGCATGGCGCGGCATCGAGCCAACGATAGCCGAGCTGTTTTTCCAATATATTTTGGAGGATAAAAGCCGATGCGCCCCCCGGGAAATCTTCGTCGAGAACAACGAGGCGGTTGGTTTTTTTCAAGCTTTCGACGATTGAACTGTTCAAATCGAATGGCAAAAGGGTCTGACAATCAATCAGTTCCACCGAAATTCCCTGGATAGCGAGCTGTTCGCAGGCATCTTGCGCGATGCGGACGCACGAGCCATAAGTGACCAA
>JANOQP010000245.1:0-3654 GCA_031414895.1 Saprospirales bacterium | reverse complement strand
ATATCAATATCAAGACCCAAAAGCTCCTCGATTTTGGTGCTGAAAAAGTAGTTTGGTGCTTTACCGTTTCCAAAAAAAGTGCTGGTCGCAAGGCGCGGGGAAGATTGGACAATCTCCGATTGGAGCAAGGACATTGAAATTTTGCCGGGCATCACAGCCAATATCGCCCAATTTTTAAAGGAAGAGAATATCAAGATTTGAGGTCTTTTTCCGAAAACGAAAGCCCGGTTCACACCAATTGTGCAAACCGGGCTTTCGTTTTCAGTCAAATCAAGCTCAATATTTCATGAACCGAACCGGGCTGGAAATGGCCGTTCCCGAAGTAATGGAAACAAAATAGACCCCGGCGGGCACCTCAAAAAGATTGAGCGGCAACTGGTTTTCGCCCGCATTTGCCTCAAAGTTTTGGGCCCAAACGGCACGGCCGTTTATGTCAATTATTTGGACCAAAACTTTAGATTCAGTTTGAGCTGTAAAAGTCAAACTGGCCTTTTCGTGTGCCGGGTTTGGGAAAATTTGACTGACCTCAAAAAGGTTGGACGCACGATCAAGAAAGACCATTTTGGAGACCGTTGCCGAGCCGTCGCAATCTACTGTGCGAAGCCGATAATAGGCAGCGGGCAGCGGGTTTGCGTCCTCCAATTCATAGGTTTTTGCCTCATTTCCATTCTCTTTTCCGTCAAAACGCCCAATTTCTTTCCATTTGGAAGCATCATGACTGCGCTCGATGATATGGTTTTGGACATTGATTTCCGTTGCAGTTTCCCAAATCAGGACGTTCGTACGGTCGGTCGTTTTTCCATAAAAAGTTGTCAAAACCATGGGCAAAAACTGGCCAAGCGGGCAGACAAAAATCTTGAAAGTGCCCGCCGTGTAATTCGCGTCCACGGCGTTCGGGGCCTCGTCGAAGACCTCGTACAGTTCCCAAGTGCTCGTGCCGTTCGTGCCGACGCCGCCGCCGAATCCGAACCAACTGACAAGGGCCGATTTGGGCAGGTCGGTGCATGGCGGCTCGCCATTTACCGTCGAAAAATAGAGGAAATTGTTGCTACCCGCAGACGAAATATCTATGGCAACATCGTCGCAATATGAATCCGTCACGATGGGCAAAAAATTCACGCCCGTGTACTGAACGGCCACGATTTTCCCGGAAGTGGTTGAAAGCGTCCCTTTTTGATTGGAAACATCGTCTTTTTCGTCCATCGAAAGTTTGCCGACGAGGCTGAAACTGGCCGTCGATGCCGGCCCGCCGCCGGAACAGTTCTGCAAAAAAGCGGTCTTCGGGAGAAAGATCGTCAAAAAAAACAAGGAGGCCAGTTTCATGCTTTGGATGTTTAGTGGTTCAAAATAGGGCATAAACGTATGATAACAATTTGATTTCATGCTTCAAACAAAACTTTTTTTTGGGCTTGGGCAAAATTTTGCGTCCCGCCCCCTTTGCCCGTACCGCACCGGTTATTTTTTCGGGTGCACCAGCCGCATTTCCTCGATCAAATTGGTCGCGCCCGCAAATTTGTCCACGATAAAAAGCACATACCGGGCATCGACCATCACGTTGCGGCAAATGGCCGCGTCGTAATTTATGTCGCTCATCGTGCCCTCCCAAACGCGGTCGAAATTGAGGCCCACGAGGTTGCCGTGCGCGTCAATTGCGGGGCTGCCCGAATTGCCGCCCGTCGTGTGGTTCTGGCCGATGAAACAGACCGGGATTTTGCCGTTTTCTGCCGCGTACTGCCCAAAATCCTTCGTCGCATAAAGCTCGATGAGGCGTTTCGGCACATCAAATTCGTAGTCGCCGGGCTTGTATTTTTCCATCACACCATCCAAATAGGTGTACGGCACATAGGCGATGCCGTCGCGCGGCTGCATCCCGCGCACCTGCCCGTAGCCAACGCGAAGGGTCGAGTTTGCGTCGGGGTAAAACCGTTTTCGGCCCTCGAAAACGGTCATTTGGGCCTTCATATATTGCCGTTGAAGGCGGTTGACCTTTGGTTGTAGCTCGGCAATTTTGGGGGAAATATTGCCATCATAAGCCTCGGACATTGCCCCGGCAAATTGCACGGCAGGGTCCTTCGCGAGTTTTTTCAATAGGTTTTCAGCAGGCAGGTCGAGCAGGGACATCAGTTTGTTTTGGTTGGCCAAGACCGATTTTTGATAGATTTTTTTGGAAAAAGCCACAAAATCGCCCTTTTTGACCATCGCCAAGGCCCGCGCCGACGACCAGTTGGCCGGATTTTTTTTGTAAAAAAGCTGGGTCAGGGCGGCAAAGACCCGCTCGTCGGTCGCGAGTTTGTGTTCGGCAAAAAAGGTGGTCGCGGCGGCCTTTGCAGTTTTGCGCGATTCTTCAAAAGCTGCCGGGTTTTTCGGGTCAAATGATTTTGACAAGCCATTCATCCTATTGGCCAAAGAGAGCAGCCCGCAATTGTTGATCGTTTCTTGATAGCGGTCGCGCGCCTCCGAATATTGGCCAAATTCCTTATAGATTTTATCGAAATCGCCCAAAATTGAGCCAAACTGCCGCTGCCAGTCCGCGTTTTCAGCGACCGCCGCCCGAAATTGGGTCTCATAGTTTTGCCGTTTCGCAACGGCATTCGACGAGCGGAGGCCCAGCATTTCGCCGAGCCATTTTTTCCAGCCGTTGGCGATGGAAGCATATTTTGAGGCGTACAAAAGTTTGGTCGCCGGGTCGCTGCGCATGTCCTCGTCCATGATTTTCAGGGCTACATCCCGAATCTCGACGCGGGTCGGGTCGGTTTTTTCCTCGGTCAATTTGACGGCCTGGCTCGGCAAATATTCCTGCGTCCTTCCCGGAAAGCCGAAAATGAGCGTGAAATCGCCCTCCGCAACACCGTCGAGCGAAATGGGCAGCGAATGTTTGGGTTTGTACGGCACGTTGTCGAGCGAAAAACCGGCCGCGCGGTTGTTCTTGTCGGCGTAAATACGGAACATCGAAAAGTCGCCCGTATGCCTCGGATAGACCCAGTTGTCGGTGTCGTTGCCAAATTTGCCGATCGCCGACGGCGGCGCACCGACCAGCCTGACATCCCGAAAAGTCTCGGTGACGAACAAAAAATATTGGTTCCCGTCAAAAAAAGGCCGGATCAAAAGGTCTTGGTTGCCCTCCCGGACGGTCGATTTTCGGAGCGCGGCGAGGTTTTGGTCTATCTTCGACTGCCGAGCTTTTTCGTCCAAATCGTCCGAAACGCCCGCGAGGACCGCCGCCGAAACATCCTCGATCCGCACGATGAAAGTGACGAAAAGGCCAGGGATGGGCAGTTCGTCCGCCGTTTTTTTTGCCCAAAAACCGTCCTCCAAATAGTTGTGCTGCAAATTTGACTGGTCGGCGATTGCGTCAAAACCGCAATGGTGGTTGGTCAAAACGAGGCCCTTTTCGCTGATGACCTCGCCCGTGCAAAACCCGCCAAAAGAGACGATGGCATCCTTCAACGAGCCCTTGTTGACCGAATAAATGTCCTCCGCGCTCATTTTCATGCCGAGCGAGCGCATTTCGGCCTCGTTCAATTGGCCTAAAAGGAGCGGCAGCCACATCCCCTCGGTGGCGCGGGCAAGTTGTGTTGACAGGAAAAGACAGAGCAGGACGGTGAATTTTTGCATGGTGGATCTATTTTTTTGGGGGCGAAAATAGGTCGGGCC
>JANOQP010000244.1:0-2406 GCA_031414895.1 Saprospirales bacterium | reverse complement strand
AATTGGATGCGCCCAAAACCGCTCGCGACCGTTTTTGCGAGCAGCCGCGCCGTCAAAGTCTTGGCGATGCCCGGCACACCTTCGAGCAGAACATGCCCCCCGGTCATCAGCGCGATGATCAAAAAATCCATCGCCTCCTCTTGCCCGATAATGACCTTTCGGAGCTGTGCCTTGATTGCTTCGGCGGCGGCCATGACGCGCTCGACCTCGGAGGTCGGTTGGTTGAAAAAGGGAGTTTCTTCTGTCATTTTGTTTAAAATTTGGGTTATTTCAGTTCATTTTCAATCTGCCCGGCCTTGATCCGGCCCGTCGGCACTCGGATTGTCCAATGCGAAAAATCCTGGTTCGCATCCAAACCGTAGCCAAAAATAACCTCGCCGGGCTTCGTGATCTTGACAAATTTTTCGGTCGTGAGCAGTTCTTGTTCTTCGTTCCAATACAATTCGTTCGTCTCCAAACGCTCCGAATTTTTTGATAAAAGCACCACCGAATCGCGGGCGATGATCCGTTTTTTGAACTCCTCGCGATAGGCGGTCTTGGCCGTCAGGACGCTCGTGATGGCGAGGTTTTCATCCAAAAACTCCACTTTTATGCCCTTCAAAAACTCCTGTTTCGGGTTCTCGCGGTTCACCCGATTGCGCAGTTCGGGTGCGGTGATGCGAACGCGGACGCGGGCCGAATCCGAATAGAGGATCTCCACATTTGTTGCGATCTCGGTCAGAACATCTTCGTCGGAAATCAAGGTTTCGGAAACGTTTTCGTCATTTTTGCATTGAAAAAAACCAAAAATGGCCAAAAACAGCACGGCTGGCACAAACCATTTTTTCATGCAAATAGTCGTTTTACCCCAAACCGGATCCCCAAAATAAGGGCGAAAAAGATGAGCAGCAGCGCCTGGATCGGCACATAGGTGAACGCAATGATCCGCGTCCGGTCCACGACGAACATGATGACGATCACCAACATGATGGTCGTGATCAGCGTCGAGATCTTGTCGAAACCGGGGATTTGAGCGAACGGCACGTTTTTTTTGATGAGCCAGAGCGTCAGCACCATCGAGACGACGGGCAAAATTTGGACGAAGACATCGGCCTGATAGATGCTCATTTTCTCGAACAAAAAATGATAGATCGACAGCGCGACCGAAAAAACGCCCGGCACGCAGGCCATATATACGAGCGCCGAATAAAGCCATTTCCACGGCGACTGGCTACCTTCGCCGCGCCCCATTACGAGGGCGAGCGCAGCGGTCAGCGGCGGCAAAGTGAACCAAGCGAGCGGCCCGGCTGGGTTGTTAGATGCGATTTCAAGCAGGTCGCGAAGCGTCATATTTTTAAAATTGGTGAACGGCGGATGGCCAACGGTGGACGAAAGCAAGACCGTTGGCCGTCCGCCGTCAACCGTCCGTCGTTGAAAGGGTGAATGTCCGAAACCGCCCCGCGAAATCCGAAATAAGCCCATGACTTTTTCATCCGACAAAGGGAAATATGCCGCGCTGGGCGAGAACCGACCGGAATGGCCCGTTTTTATGCAGGCTTGGTGGCTCGATGCGGTCTGCGGTGGGCGGGCAGGTTGGGGCTGCCGAATGGCGGTTTCGCAGGACGGAAAAATTTCGGCGGCCATGCCTTTTTTCATCAAAAAAAAATGGGGCTTCACCCAAAACGGGCTTCCGCCGCTCACGCCCTGGCTCGGGATTTGGCTCGAAAATTCGCCGCCGGGGGCCAAATTGCACGCCACCCTTGCGCGCGAAAAAGAGGTTTTGACCGGGCTTTTTGCCGGGCTGCCCGCGACTGGTTTTTTTGATGTCAATTATCAGCCGGGCTTTTCGGCCAATTTGCCGATCCAACAGCTCGGTTTTCGGCAGACGACGCGCTATTCGTTCGTTTTGGAAAATTTGAAAAACCCCGGTCTCGTCGCCGAAAATTTCAACCGCAACACGCGGCGAAACATCAAAAACGCCGAAGCCCTCCTCGAAATCACCGCATCCGACGACCTCGAAACGCTCCATTTTTTGTCGAAAAAAACCTTTGCCCGATATGGGTCCGCCGTCCCGTTTTCGGTCGATTTGTTGAAAAAAATCAATGTTTCGCTCGAAAAAAACCATGCGAGGCAATGTTTTTTTGCAAAAACGAAAGATGGCAACCCGGTCGCAGCCGTCTATTTTTGTTGGAACGAACACCAAGCCGACCTCCTGATCTCTGCCGCCGACCCGGATTTTCGGGCAATCGGGGCGACCATCGCGCTCCTCGGCGCGGCCATCCAATTTTTGAAAAACAAGACCGAAAAACTGGATTTCAACGGCTCAATGGCCGAGCCGGTCGCGGCCATTTTTCGCGGCATAGGGGCGGAAGCGGGGCCGTATTCGAGGTTCACAAAAGGCCGAAACAGGGCCTATGATTTTTTACA
>JANOQP010000243.1:0-1634 GCA_031414895.1 Saprospirales bacterium | reverse complement strand
ATGTTTTTTACTTTTGTTCGCATGGCGAGTGTGTTGAATTATTTTGAATTTTTGACAACCCAAAATTATGATTCACACTCGCTTTTTTCCTTAAGTAAACGACATTGCCCGCTGGGGCTGGCTTCAACCCATTATTCGCATAATCTTCAGGTGTTTCTATCAAATTTTGGATGCGCTGCAAAATTGTCTTGATCACCTCAACAGGTTCGCGCCCTCCAAAATCGGCCAAAATGCCAAGGTGACCCGCTGTCAAAAAGCTTTCGACAGGCAAATTATGGACATCTACCACCTTCATCTCAAAGCGAAGCCCGCCCCGTTCCAATACCGATTGGATATGCCTCAATTGTTTTGTGCCAAGATAAAAAACGACTGTTTGGATGGGCAAATCCAATTCGCGCATCACCATTTCATAGCACCATATTCACAACACCTATGCAATAGTTTCGCCTCATCTTTTAGGTGCATTTCAATATGCAAAATGGACCTTCAGGTCATGGCAAATCCTTCTCCAATTTCGCCCTATTCCAAAGCACGTCCATTTCCGCCAAGCTCATCTCGACCAACGGCTTCGGCGCGTTTTTTTCAATGAACTCAAACCGGTCCTTGAACTTCAAATTGACCCGTTCGAGCGCGGTCTCTGGGTCCACGCCGATGAAACGGCCATAATTGACCATCGAAAAAAGCACATCACCGAACTCTTCTTCCCGTTTTTCCATCGAAAAATCGAGGTCGATGGCCTCTTTGAGTTCGCCGATCTCCTCCTCCACTTTTTCCCAACATTGGTCGGCGGTCTCCCATTCAAAGCCGACCTGTTTTGTTTTTTCCTGCAAACGCCACGCCTTCACGAGCGCGGGCAGCCCCGTCGGGACGCCTGAAAGGATGCCTTTTTTGCCCTCTTTGAGCTTGAGTTGCTCCCAATTTTTCTTTACCTCTTCCTCGTCGGCCACTTTTACGTCACCATATATATGTGGGTGGCGAGAGATCAGCTTTTCGGAAATGCCGTTGAGCGCGTCGGCTATGTCGAATTCGCCCGTTTCGGAGCCGAGCTTTGCATAAAAGACCATGTGGAGCATGAGGTCGCCAACCTCTTCGCAGATGCCCTTTTTGTCGCCCAGCAAAATGGCGTCGGTCAGTTCGTAGGTTTCCTCGATGGTCAGGTTTCGGAGCGATTCGAAGGTCTGTTTGCGGTCCCACGGGCACTTTTCGCGCAGTTCGTCCATGATGGTGAGGAGGCGGGCGAAGGCATCGAGCTTATTTTGCATGATTGAAAAAGGTTGGATTTTTGTGCGAAAATCCGACCATTTTGAACCAATCCGAGCATTTTTTTCAAAAAAAAGCGGCCTTCGGGATGCCCCGAAAGCCGCATTATTTTGTTGAAAAAAACCAGTTCAAACCGTAGAATACCCCTTCGAGCTTCAGCAAAACCATCCGGCACCGTTGCCGAAAAGCGTGGCTCTGCCCGTTCGATAGCCTTCTCCAATTCCTCCCGCTGGGGCTGGCTTCAACCCAATATTCGCATTGTTTATTTACTTTGCCACCAATTTAGTCCTACTTTTATAAAGTAACGTAACTGTTTAGCCCAGGCGTGTACCGGCGGCTTTAGCCGCCGTTTCGTGTGAAAATTGGCGGGATTG
>JANOQP010000242.1:0-2059 GCA_031414895.1 Saprospirales bacterium | reverse complement strand
CAGTTTGCCCACTGGCAGCATCAGCCGGATCGCCTCCGAGCTGAACGTCGAAGAGCAGACCGTGCGCAACTATTTCGGCGCACACAATTACTCGGACGGGAAACTCGTGGAGTTTCATATAGAGCCGGGGCCGGGCGGCGGCATTGTGCATTTGGAAGACGATACGATTTACCAAAAGGCCCTTCAAATTCTGGGGGGCAACCGAAACATGAGTTGAATGCTGCCCTTCGAGGCAGCAACGAAACGAAAAAGGGGCAAAACGCGCAGGTGGTTTTGCCCCTTTTTCGTTTTACGGCGGACGGCGGACGGCGGACGGCGGGCGGCTCACGGCGGGCGGCTCACGGCGGGCGGCTCACGGCGGGCGGCTCACGGCGGGCGGCTCACGGCGGGCGGCTCACGGCATACGGCGGACGGCGTTGGCCGTTTTTTTTTAGTAGTTTCGCGCAGTTTTTGACAAATTTTTCAACTATGTTTATGAAAAAAATCATGCTCAACTTTCGCCCCTTTCTTATTCCAATTTTTGCCTTTTGCCTTTTGCCTTTTGCCTTTTATTCATGTAAAGACGAAAAACCCGCGCTGACGGGCAGCATCCAAAATGCCGCCAATTTGCAGGTCATCCTCGAACAGGCCTATTTCTCGAACGCCGTCGATGCGCGTGGAAAGGGCGAGGGCGATGCGAATGGAAAATTTTCCATCGCGCTCCCAGAGCCCGTTGCCCCCGGCATCTATCGCGTCCGAATTGGGGCAAAAAAGATGAACCTCCTTTTTGATGGCACCGAAAAACAGGTCTCCATTTCAGGCGACCTCAACAACCTCGAAAAATATGATTTTGAGATAAAAGGCTCGCCAACTGCCGCCGCTTTTGCCGCCACGGTCAAACAAATGATTGCCGAAAAAATGCCCGCCGAGGGCGTGAAAGCGATGTTGGACAAGCAACAAAACCCACTGGCCGCCGCCGCTTTGAGCCTCTCCCTTCTGAACGAGGCCCCAAAATACCTCCCTGTTTTGCAGGCGCAAAACGAGGCGCTCGCCAAATACCTCCCCGGTTCGAGATATGCCACCGATTATGCGGCGGTCTTGACGCAGGTCCAGCAAAACATCCTGAAATCGCAGACACCTGGCGGCTCCGCTGCCGCTGCCGGGCTGACTGTTGGTGCCGCCGCGCCAAACATCACCCTCCCCGACCCCACCGGGAAAATGCGCTCGCTCTCCGACCTGAAAGGGCAGGTCGTGCTGATCGATTTTTGGGCAAGCTGGTGCGGCCCCTGCCGTCAGGCCAACCCGCACGTCGTGGAGGTCTATAAAAAATACAAATCAAAAGGCTTCACCGTTTTCAGCGTCTCGCTCGACGGCGTGGACGAACGCCGCGCACAAGGCGCAAATCCCGAACAGCTCGCCGCCGCCCGCGAGGATGGCCGCAAAAAATGGGTCGATGCCATCAAAAAGGACAATCTTTCGTGGGAAGGCCATGTCTCCGACCTCGGCCATTGGGGCTCGCAGGCCGCGCAACTTTACAACGTCACCTCGATCCCGCGCACCTATTTGCTCGACCGCGCCGGCAATATCGTCGCCGTGAACCCGCGCAACGATCTGGAGGAAAAGGTCAAAAAGGTGCTTTGATAATGGTCTGAACGGTGATTATTTTGATTTTTATGATTGTTCTGAAAAAATCAAAGCAATCAGAAAAATCAAAAGAATCACCGTTCAGACAAAATTACCTAAAAACCACCCCGCCCGGGATGATCCCCGTATTGAAACCGATGCGTTTCGTGCCGTCATTTTTGAAAACGGAAACCTCGCCAAATTGAGTAAAATCCTTCGCGTCGGTCGCCCAAATTTCGCCCGTCGGCGAAACGGCGAGGTCATAAAAATAGCCGTCGGCAAATTTTTCGACCGCCGTGCCGCCGTTGCGGATGACCTTAATTTCACCAAAAGAAGCATCCGGATTTTCAGATTTGATTCGATCACGATTCTCACTGAGAAAGAAGAAATAGGCAGACAAATTTTTCTTCGGTGCATTTTTATCTTTTGGT
The DNA here is from genome assembly GCA_031414895.1 of Saprospirales bacterium. Classification (GTDB taxonomy): domain Bacteria; phylum Bacteroidota; class Bacteroidia; order Chitinophagales; family Saprospiraceae; genus JANOQP01. Next base: position 26 of record JANOQP010000242.1, on the reverse strand, counting down.
TTCTTCTTGCCTCCTTTTTTCTTTTT
>JANOQP010000241.1:0-2605 GCA_031414895.1 Saprospirales bacterium | reverse complement strand
GGCCGATCCGGCGATCCTGGGCACCGATTTCCCAACACATCTATTTCAAGTTTTATCCAAAAAAAGCCAAACCCGAACTAAATTTGACCCGAAACTTACCGCTGGAAAACGCCAACGCTCACCTGAAAACAATCCTCATGGCAACACTCAACCTGTCCAATTTGCAGGAAACCCTGCGCGATTTGATCCGCGAGGGCGAGATTGCGGACGCTCTTTCCGAACTCGAAAACAAACTTCCAGCCGGCTCGGAAAAGGCCAATCTCGTCACCCTTTTTCAGACCCGGCAAACCGAGTTCAACAAAAAGGCCAGCTCCGGCACGATGACGGCGGAGGAAAAAACCATCACCTACAACACGCTCACGTTCGACCTTTTGGAATTTGTCTCCGGACTGGCCGAGGCCGATTTTGTCGCGCCCGCCGACGGGGCCGCACCCGATGTTTCGGATAAAATGGGGACGATTTTGTACAAGATCCCGTCAAAAATGAAGGTTGCCGTCGAAAAAAAATGCACCGTCCGGCTCGCCTACGAAAAGGCCACGCTCCTGCAAAACATAGATTACAACGACGACACGCGCGACCAGGCGATCCGCGTGGCAAAGGAAATGGAGGTCTTTTTGTTCGACCCGTCGGCGGAGGGCGAGGAGGCTTTCCATATCCGTTCCGAAAACGCGGCGCGGCAATTTTTGGAAAAGGGCTTTTTCACCGAATGGCTTTTTTATGCAAAACCGCTCCGCGAGGGGTCGTTTCCATTAAAGGTAAAAGCCGTCGTCATCATCCGAGAGGAGGGCCACGAAATGCGGCGCGAGATCCCGTTCGAGACGGAAGTTTTGGTGCAGGCCACCGAGCCGTTGCCCGAGGAGGCGGGCGCGGAGGTTTTCAAGACTGCCGGCTATCAATTTCAGGTGCAAAGCACGTCGGCGGCCAACAGCATCGTCTATGAAGTGCCGAGCGGACCGCGCTCGAAAAACGCACTCGGGCTGGCAAAAATGTTGGCCTATTCGCTCAGTTTGATCCTGGTCGCGGGCTATATCGGCTATGAATTCATCCCGCCCGCGAACCGCGACGGGATTTTCGCAGGATTGAAGGACACACCCGAAGCATGGCGCGACGTTGCCGAAAAGCACAAAAACAACCCCGACCCAGATGCGCGAAAAATGGTCGAAAAGGCCACCTTCAAACTCGCCATGGCCTCCGGCGAGATCGGGGATTTGCAGGCATATATGGACAATTACCCGCAAGGGGCCCATGCGTCGTCGGTCGCTGGCCGGATCTCGGGGATGGAAATGGCGGCCTACACGGAACTGAAAATTCAGCTCGCCCGGCCCATCGACAGCCCCCATAACCCGCAGGATTGGCTAAAACTGAACCGGTTTGCCACGGATTTTGGCCCGTCCGACCGGATGCCCGAACTTTTGGAGCTCATCAAAAAACGCCCCGAACTGAAAGACGAAGCCCCTCAAATGCTCGAAAAATTGGCCTGCGGCTGGACAAAACAACATCCACGGGCGGAAAATTTGGCGAAATTTGGGCGCATTTTCCCAACCAGCGATTGCGTCAATGATGCCCACAACCGCGACATTTTGGGCGACGGAAGTCCCGGGGAGGTCCCGTCAGGCAGCGAAAAACTGGGCGCTCAAAATTCCGGCAACGGAAACACGGGCGGCCAAAATCAGGGCAGCGCAAACACAGCCGGCGCAAATAAGGACGGTGGAAATTCCGGCGGCGAAGGCGCCAAAAACCTCCAACAGGCCGTCGAGGATCTTGAAAAAAACATGGTCCATGTCGAGGGCGGGCCAATGGATTTAGGCAGTTTGGACGACGAAAAGGAGACGAAAAACGCTGGGCCGGTCCACAAAGTAGAGGTTGATGCCTTTTATATCTCAAAATTTGAGGTCACGCAGGCCGACTGGCAACGGGTGATGGGCGAAAACCCGGCCCGTTGGAAAGGCTGCGACGAATGCCCGGTCGAAAACGTGAGCTGGGACGATGTGCAGGTTTTTTTGCAAAAAATCAGTGCCGCCTCGGGCAAATTTTACCGGCTGCCCGCCGAGGCCGAGTGGGAATATGCAGCGCGGGGCGGACAAAAAAGCCAGAGCTACCTCTGTTCCGGCAGCACCGACCCGCAAGATGTTGCATGGTTCGACGATGTGATCAGCAGCAAATCGAGCGTCAAAAAATCGCACCGGGTCGGCCAAAAAGGGCCCAACGAGCTCGGCCTTTTCGACATGAGCGGCAACGTCAAGGAATGGTGCGCCGATGGCTGGCACGAAAACTACAAAGGTGCGCCGCGCCATTCCATTGTCTGGGAGGCGGGCGCGAGCGCCAATTTGAAGGTCGCGCGCGGCGGCTCGTTCGGCTCTGCGCCGATACTTGTCAAATCATATTTTCGCGACAAAAGGCCGCGGACGGCGCGGGAAATGACGACCGGGTTCCGGATTGCGCGAGATTGAGCAACGAAAAACCATCCAAAATTGTAACTGTTTAGGTCGGGGCTGTACCGGACGGCTTTAGCCGCCGTATTGTGTTAAAAATAGCCGGATTGGTTATAAATCGTCGATTCAGGATTGTTTATTTGGCGATAAATCTCCAAAGAAGTGCAAAATCG
>JANOQP010000240.1:0-5453 GCA_031414895.1 Saprospirales bacterium | reverse complement strand
CGTTTGGGCGATCTTGGCCGTCGCAACCTTTTTTTGGGGGACAATTTGGGGCTTCATCGGCGAAAAAATGCAGCAAAACCTTTGGGAGGACTGGCACTTGAAGACTGCTTTTTTGCCCATCCACGCGCTGTTGATGGGCCTTCTGTTCAACCTCAATTTTGTAAAGAAAAACAGCCAGCAACAACGCCCCGTCATCACCGCGCTGCTACTTTTTCTCTCCGGTTCGTCCATCGCATTTGCAGCTAACTACCTCTGTTTCAACGTTTTATCGAAACACCAACAAGAGCTCATCAAGGTCTGGCTGCGCCCGCAGGAATGCGACCCGCGCGGTTCGCTCTACAATCTTTTGCAATCAAAAATGGCCATCGGCAGCGGCGGCATCGGCGGAAAGGGCTTCCTGGACGGCAACATGACGAAGCTCCGCTACGTCCCCGAACAAAGCACGGACTTCATTTTTTGCACCGTCGGCGAGGAGCAGGGGTTCATCGGTGTGATGGCGGTGGTCGGGCTTTTCACCATCCTTTTGTGGCGCATCACGGTCATCGCCGAGCGGCAACGGGCCGATTTTGCGCGGCGGTACGCTTACGGGGTGGTCGGCATCCTGTTCGTCCATATTTTGATCAATATCGGCATGACGATGGGCCTGTTCCCGATCATCGGCATCCCGTTGCCGTTCATCAGCTACGGCGGTTCGTCGCTCATCGGGTTCACATTGATGATGGCCGTTTTGTTGAAATTCGATTCGAGCGGGCGGGAAAGGTCGTGAATTAGGGGCAGCGCGGGCGGTTGATGGTCGAGCCCGAAACGCTAAAAATCAGTCCCCATCGAAAAATGCCACATCGCGTCCTGCACCTTCCGTGTCTCGATGCCCCAGCCATGGTCTACCCGCAAAAAGAACCCGAAAAGCGTCGTCCGCGCCCCGAAACCGTAGCCTGCCACGAGCGGGTCGCGGAAATAATTGACCTTGATGAACACCGTCGGCGGGTTTTCGAGATAGGTCGTGTTGATCGGATTGGTCGCGTTGTACGGGTTTTTGCCCTGCCAAGCTGTCCCGACATCGAAGAAACCGGTCAGTTGGAAATTGCGCCAAAAGGCGGCCATCGTCGGTTTTGACGAAAGATATTTGAAGATCGGCACCCGCAACTCGTTGTTCAAAAGCGCAAAGGAATTGCCGTTGCGGATGTTCAGTTTGAAGCCGCGCAGGTTGGTCGCCGCCGTCTGGAACGCAAAATCGTCGCCTGTCGGCAGCGGGATCCGGTCGTTGAACCTCGGAAAAAAGGCCTGGTCGGTCCCGCCCAAAAAATACAGGACCCGTTCCGACCCGAACGAGGTGCCCGCCGCCAGCCGCATCGCGAAAATGCTCCTCCGGTCGAGCCGTTGGTAATGCCGCGCGTCGAGGCCAATGACGGTCATGTAGCCGTTTTTCAGGTCAAATTTGCGCTGTTCGGGGTTGATATTGACCCCTTTTACAGCCTCGGCCCAAATTTTCGCGCGGCTGCCCGTCCGCAAATTGAGGTCGATATCTATCGTGTTGTCAAAAACAGCGGTGACCCGGACGGCCGCCCTTTGCTCGGTCAGCGGCAGTTTTTTGAGCGAATAATCGTCCGTCGTGAGGTCGAAGGAGCGATCTTGCCGGAGTGTCGCCGTTGCCCGGAGGCTCGTGAAAAGGTCGATCGGCCACCGCACCTCGTATTGACCGAGCACCGTGTTGAGCCGCGCCCGCCGGAGCTGTGCCGGGCTGCCCGGGAAGCTCCCGCTCTGGTCGCGGAACTGTTGCGTTTTGCGGTAAAGCGCGGCGCGGCGGTCGAGGCGGCGTTTTTTGTTGTCGAAGACCATGAAATATTCGGCTCCGTTGAAGGTCGTCGGCACGCGCACGCCGCCCGAAAGGACATAATCCTCGAACAAATCGTTGAAAACGCCCTTCGCCAAAATGCCCACCGGCGGCGTCCGGTATTTGTCCGTCGGCGTGCCCGCATAGCTGTCGAGGCCCTCGAAAAGCAGCGAGTTGTCCACCGTCAGTTTCATGCTCTCGGTTCGGAATTTGAGGCGGTACGGCACGATGCGCGACGGGTTGAAACGCACGACCTTGCCGCCGCCCGTCGGCGAATAATCACGCCCGCGCACCGGCCCAGTGATGCGCGGCTGCCCCGTTTCGGAGGCACTAACTTCCTCAAAATCAATGACTTGTGGCATCACCGTCACCTTTGTTGGCTCGGCCGGTTGGTCTTCAAATGGTGTTTGAAAAAGCCAGTTCGGGTCAATTTTCGACTTTGGCAAAAGCTCCGTTTTGATGGAATCGGGCGGCAGTTCATTGGTCAAAAATTCGGTCAAAACGGCCGCCGTCGAGTCGCCAGGCGCGGGTAAAATGCCCATCAACGCCTGTTGGTTGAGCCGCCAATAGGTGAGCCGTGCGCCCCGGTTTTTGCGCGGCTCGGCCTTTTTTGTGAAAATATGGTAGCGGCCGTTGCGCCAAATCAGCTCCGCAATCTTCCCCGATTTTTGGGAAACGGAAATGTCCGAAACCTGTCGGTCAAAATTCGTCTGGTTCCATGTGATGGCCCGCTTTTTCCAGATTTCGACCAATCGGACGGAATCGAGTTCGCCCTTTTTTGGGAATTTCAGCGTCGTATCGACCTTCAATTTTGTGGTCCTGATTTCCCCAAAATCAGCATCCGGTGCTTTTTTCCATGCCCGTTCGATGACCGCCCATTCGTTTTTCTCGACCGAAAATTGGCCCTCCAAGATCACTTCCTCCCCATTTTTTTTGTAAAAAACCTGACGGTGAAAAGCGGGAAAATCCTCCAATTGCCCCGAATTGAGGTTCATTACCCCCGTTTCGTCGCCCAAAAAGCTGAAAAAAGTCGAATCCACCGCGATGGGCCGCCGCTCGTCCGCGCCCGGCGTGTTCGTCACCCGGACGATTGCCCGCGCCGACTCGACAATCCCCCCGGCTGGCGGCATGAACGGCTGGCGCGGGATGTCGAGTTTCGAGTTTCGAGTTTCGGGTTTTGAGTTTGTTGCAGGCGGCGCGACGGCGGCCTCGTTCAGCGGCATATAAAAAATATCGAACCGCGCGAGGGGCAAAATCGAGTCGAGTTTGTCCGTTTCGAGTGTGTCGCTGCTGCGGTTCGAGGCCCAGAGGATGCCCCGTTTTTCGCCCTGTTGGAAAACGGTCGCGTCGAGGTCGTCCCAAAAATCGTTGGTCAGCCGCTCGGTGCCGCGCGTTTTTGTTTTATAGATAAAAAGGTCGGATTGGCCTTTCACGAGCGCGGAAAGCAGCAGGTTTTCGGTCGAGATCGCGCTGATCGAATAGACGCGCATGAAATCCGGCGGCAGTTTGTCGCTCAATTTTTCGCCCGTCACGAGGTTGAAACGGCGCAATTTGACCACGTCGCGCTGTTCAAAAACGACCGAGATTTCCTGCCCGTTCGGCGACCAGGCCAGCAACGGGTAGTTGAAATCCGTCGATTGGATGGCGTTGCGAAAACTGCCTTTCAGCAGCGTGGCCATTTTTTCTTTCTCAAAATCGAAAATTTTGACCCGCCATTTTCCGAGGTCGTTGGTCACGAAGGCCATGCGTTTTCCATCGGGCGAAAGGCGCAATTGGGTGGTCGGCAGGTTTTTTTTGTTCCGAAATTTGAGCTCGTCGGCGGGGTCGGGCGCATCGAGGTTTTTCGCGTCCTCGGCGTACCTTTTTTTGAAAAAAACCATCATCGCGTCGCAGTTCCGTTTGTAGGTCCCACCCAAAACATACAGAAAACCGGACTCGACAGAGCGGTTGATGCGCGTCAAATATAGCAGGTTGGAGACCGTCTGGCGGCCAAAATGGATGCCCACATAATGCCACATCGCATGGCCGGCGAGGCGCGGATAGGCCCGAGAAAGTTTCTCGAAATTCTTGTATTTCCCCGATGCCAGCACGTCGCGCAACTGGTTGTCAAGCTCCGGCGACCAATCGTCGGCGCAATACGAGAGCAGCCCGTCGGTGAACCACGGCGGCAGGTTGAGCAGCACCGCATTTTGCACGATTTCCTGCAAATTGGCCCCAAAAAGCATCGAATTGAGCATCACGCCCGCCATTCCCTCCCGAATCTGGCCGCGCAAATGGTTGTGGTTTCCATCAAAATGGACGAAGATTTTGCCGCCAATGACCCGCGTTTTTGTGTCCGAATCGGCGAGCTGCCCGCCCGTGTAGGCAAGCTGGTAAAGCGACCGGCCGAGTCCGTCCCGCGCCCCGTCGGAGTCGTCGCCCGCCCCGAGATTGGAGGTTTTGAGGTCGGTCAAATCGTGATAAACGATCATCTCGATTTTTTCGGAAAGCGGGTGTTCGAGCAACGCTTCGAGTTCGGCGAAGTCATATTCGGCTGTTTGCAGCGCGGATTGGGCCACATTTCGCGCGTCGCCGAACCAATAAGTGACAAAATTGGCCGTCTCAAAATAGACCCATTGGTCGGCCTTTTTGCGGTATTGGAGGCGGTTTTTGCCAAATTCGACCTGCTGGGCGGTCGAAAGGTTCGTCAAAAAAGAGAACAGGAGGGCGGCGGCGAGCGGCGTATAATTATGCAACATGAGCGTCAATTTACTGGCCGTAAAAATGGCCTTTTCTTTCCCCAAAACAACCGGAGTTTTTGAAAACGTATGTTTGTGGCTCAAATTTTACGAAGAAAATGGAAGTAAAGGTTTTCGAGTTCAACCCGTTCGCGGAAAACACCGTCCTCGTTTTTGATGCCACAAAAGAGGCCGTGCTTTTCGACCCCGGCTGTTGGGACGACCGCGAAAAGGCGATTTTGGTCGATTTTGTCGAAAAAAACGGCCTCAAAATCACCCGTTTGATCAACACGCATTGCCACCTCGACCATGTTTTTGGCAACCGATGGGCGGCGGAAAGGTGGAATTTGACGCTCGAAGCGCACCGTTTAGAGGTCCGCGTTTTGGCCAGTTTTGAAAATGTCTGCCAGATGTACGGCATCCCGGTCACCAGTTCGCAGCCCGAAATCGGTGCTTTTATCAACGACGGCGACCTCGTTTCTTTCGGCGAAACCACCCTCCGGGCCATCCTCACGCCGGGCCATTCGCCCGGTTCGCTCTGTTTTTTTGAGGAAAAAGGGGCCGTTTTGATTGGCGGCGACGTGCTTTTCCACGAAAGCATCGGGCGCACCGACCTGCCCGGAGGCAACCACGCCGCGCTCCTCGAAAGCATCCGGGGGCGCATTTTCACGCTGCCCGGCGAGACGCTAATTTATCCCGGCCACGGGCCGACGACGACGGTGCGGCACGAAATGGAATACAACCCGTTTTTATGAAAATTGAGGCGGTGACTTGAAGTCACCGCCTCAATATGCGATAAATTGACTTGGACACAAAACCAGCTTATCAACTTTTTTGCGAAAAAAACGGTGACACCCCGCTTTTTCATCAGCCGTTTTTCCTCGATGCGGCCTGCGGCGGCGCGG
>JANOQP010000239.1:0-7519 GCA_031414895.1 Saprospirales bacterium | reverse complement strand
GCGCCGCAAGCGGTCGCATTGTTTTTTTCATTTATTTGAACAGCCGAAATACTTGCCGCCGTGTTGATTTTTATCTCGTCCGAATCGGTGCAGCCGTTTTTGTCATTGACGGTCAAAGTGAAAATTTGGTTGCCCGGAGAGGCCGAAATAGGGAGGGTCGGGAAATTCCAGTTGCCGTTCAAATTGCCGCCCGACCAGGCGAAAATGAACGGGCCGGTACCGGTCGCGTTGCCCGTCAAATTGGTCTGCGAACCGTTGCAAAGCGTCAGGGAGTCGCCCTGCAAAATGTTCGCCGTCGGCAAATTCTGGACGGTCAAAGTGATCATTTTTTGGTCGGTGCAGCCGAAAGAACTGGTGACCAAAACCGTATAAATTGTTGATAATGTGGGGCTTACGATGGGCGAGCCGAGTTTGTTGCCATTGCTGGCGGGATTTCCGTCGTGCCAAGAAACCGCGCCGTTTGTGTTCGCCGAATCCACGACGGTCAGCGAATTTAGGTCAAAATCTTCGCCGAGGCAAATAGTCGGGCTTTCCAAAATAGTGATGTTCGGGTTCGGCTGGACGGTGATATTTCCGCTGGTTTTCGCGCTCGCGCAGCCGACATTATGGGTCGCATCAAAAATGGAATCGAGCAAAAAGAGGTTCAGGTTTTGGGTCAATCCATTGATTGTCAAGGAGTTGCCCGTGCCGAGCAAATTGCCGCCCGTCGGCGAATCGAACCAATAAAACTGGCCGTTTGCGATCGAGGTTGCCAAAACGGTCCCCGAACTCCCGGAGCAAATGATCGACTGGGCAAAACTTGCAGGGGTTGGAATGGTTTTGTCATCGGCCATGCCGGTGCAATTTTCATCAAAACCGTTGCACAAAATTTCTGTCGCCGCCGGATTAATTGCCGCAACGAGGTCGTTGCAATCGGTGTTTTTGTCAGAAAATCCGGTCGGGATTGTTGGCGAACAAGAGGCGATAGGCTGCGCAGGATTTCCAAAACCGTCGCCGTCGGCATCCTTGTAAAAGACATAGTCGAGCGCGCCCGCATCGGTCGAGCCGAAGAAACGGATATTGTCGAGCGCGGCATCGCTGAACGTCCCCTTGCTGATTGCTATGAAGCGAAAAACAGCGATTTGCCCATCAAATGGGGTCAAATCAATGAATTCTTTGTGCCAAACATTGCCCTGCGTCCCGGTTTTTTGCCAAAGTTGCGCCCAGTTTTGGCCGTTGTCCATCGAAATTTCGAGCGAAATACTGCCCGTTTGGAGCAATCCTTGCGGATGGGCCCCGAACAAATGCCATTGAAAAGACATCGAACACGGGCCGTTGGATTGGACAAAAACGCAGCGTGAGCGCAGTTCTGCCTTTTTGTTGAACGAATTTGAGGAACAGGAAGACTCGGTATAAATGTATTTCCCGCCGCCCGTCGCATCGTCGTCGGGGCCAGTGTTTGAGGTTGGCGTGAAGCCCGCGTGTGCGCGAAAATCCCAGTCGTCGGTCGTCGAATTTTGCCAAATCCCGGTCAATGAGCAGCCCGGCGCATTGCCCGAACAGGCATTTCCGCACTCATTTTGGCCGTCAAAATTTTCGACCAAAGTCGGCGAAAGGCAGTCGGTGAAGAACGATTTTTTGCAAGAATTAAAACTCGAAACATTGCCCGCGCCGCATTTTGTGCGGAGATAAATATCGTAATCGGTCAATTGTTGGAGGCCGTTTATGATAAAAGGCTGGGGTTGGTTGCAGGGCAATTTCATCAAAATACCTTGTCCGGCCAGTCCGTTTTCGCCGGGGGCAAAATCTTTTGGGCCATATTCCAAAAAGACGGAATCGGTACAATTTGCGGGATTTTGCCAAGTCAAACTGATTGCATGGGAGGACAAAACGGTCGCGGAAACATCGGTCGACGGCAGGCAATTTGGGTCGGCGAAAACCAGTTCGGCGGATTTCAGGATGCCGATATTTCCGCCGAGCGAATCGCAGATTTCGAGCCGCCAGATGCCGTTTGGGTTTGAATTATCATTGAAATTATCAAAATTCCCGTCTTGCGGGTTCCATTTTCCAATAAAAGGCGGCTGTGCGGTCAATGAATTTATCGGCGCGACGGCGCAGAAATTGGTGAACTCGCAGACCTGTTGGCAGTTCGCGCTGGCCGGGTTGCCGAAATTGTCGTTGCTGCTGCCGACCCGGGAGGCCAGCACAACCGACCGACCGGACGGCGAAACGAGCCGCATTTCGACATCGCTCACCCAATCGTGCTGCAAAATAATCTTGGCAGATTTCAAAATCACATCCGTGCCGAGGGCGGTGCCGGGTGTCCCAAAATTTTCCATAAAAAAATGGTTCGACGACGGCTGGCAGGAATTGTCGGCGATGGAAAGGCTCATCCCGCAGGCCGAAGGGTTGGTGAGGGCCGTTCGAAAAATATGGGTGCTCGACCAATTGCTTTTGCTGCCGTCGGGGCAGCGGGCGCGGACGCGATATTTATATTGAGTGCCGGAATTGAGGGTGGCGACCAGAAATGGCAGCGCGGTCAAACTGTCCACGGTCGGCGTGCCGGAAAAAAAATTGGTCGAAAGAACCAGCTCCAAATCCCACGCGGTCTCTGCCGGGCCGTTGACGGAAGACCAGCTCAATTGGGCGGAAAAGGCGGTCAAATTGAACGATTGGAGCGAAACTGGGGGCGAACAAATCGCCGAAACCGCGTTTTTTTCCACAAAAAACGGGCTGCCAGCTTTGCAAAAACCGGAAATCGTGCAGGTGATTAAAGCGATAACCAGACAGGGGACAAGTGTGAACTTCAAGTTCATTTTGTGCTGTTTTAAATTTTCATCCAGTAAAAAAAATCGGTTGGGTTATGCGACTTGGGTGGTCGCCAGAACAAAAGTAGCCAATTTTTTTTTTAGCCCTAAATTTGAGTTTTCAAAATCGGGTAACGACGGGGAAATGACCGTTTTTGACTTGTTTTTAAATGAAAATAAAGATTTTTGATGGGTTTTATTAATTTTAAAAAAAAGAAGGAGCCTCGCCGAAGCTGATTTTTTTGGCATTGAAGAATATAATTTTTAGGTAATTATGATATTTTTAAAAATTGGCATTTGTTTTGCGATGTCGTTTTTACCCTGAACTCTGCAACCTGAACATTGACCTTTTTTAATCTCGTAAACATCCCACATTGTGAAGCAAAGTATCTCTCTCGGCCAAAAGATGCAGGCCAAATTGTCGCCACAGCAAATCCAATTGATGAAGCTGTTGCAAATCCCAACAGCAACGCTCGACCAGCGCATCAAAGAGGAATTGGAGGCCAACCCCGCGCTCGAAGAAGGCGATGAAATTGATGAAATGAGCGACCCGAACACCCAAGAAAATTTGAACTTGAACGATGTGAACGAGTCTTTTTACGGCGAGGGCGAGGAGAAAAATGACAAGGACGACGACCTTGGCCAGCACGATTCGGACATGGACGCGCCGGAGGAAATGTCGAACGACGATGATTTTTATGACGAATTTGAGAGCCTCGACCGTGGAAACGAAGACAATGACTCGTTCGAACTTGATGATTATATCCGCGATTTTATTGAAGAAGACCCTTCGACCTATAAAACAAAAGGCGATGCGTACAACCCAGACGAAGAGGACAAAACCGTGCCCGTTGCCGTTGAAAGTTCGTTCCACGAGTTTTTGATCCAGCAACTTGGCCTGCTCAATTTGGAGGACGAGGACGAGGAGGCAATCGCGCTCCAGGTCATCGGCTCGATTGACGACGACGGTTATTTGCGCCGCGACCCAAAGGCGATGGTGGACGATTTGCTTTTTTCACAAAACATCGTGACGACGGAAAAAATGATCCTGCGGATTTTGTACAAAATCCAAAAATTCGACCCACCTGGCATTGGTGCGCGAGATTTGCAGGAATGTTTGATGATCCAGCTCCGGGCAAAATTCCTCCGGGAGGGCGATAAATTGTCCAAAAAAGACAAGGTCATCATCGATCATTCGATGCGCATCATCAATGAGTTTTTTGATGAATTTACAAAAAAACACTACGCCCGGATGCAACGGCAGCTTGATGTCGAAGAATCGGAGCTGAAATCAGCGATTGATTTGATCTTAAAACTCAACCCAAAACCGGCTAGCGGCCATGTCAACCCGTCGGAGCGGTCGCTCAATTATATCGTCCCCGATTTTTTGATCGTCAATCGCGACGGCGAACTCGACCTCACCCTCAACGCCCGCAACGCGCCCGACCTCCGCATCAACGACCAATATAAAGAGATGCTCAAAACTTTTCAGGACACCAAAAAGGCCCGAAAAGTGAACAAGCGCGAAAAAGAGGCCGTCCTTTTTATCAAACAAAAAATCGATTCCGCCAAGTGGTTCATCGACGCGATCCGGCAGCGACAACAAACGATGCTCCGCTCGATGAACGCCATCATGGTCTATCAATACGACTATTTTTTGACGGGCGACCAAAAGAAAACGCGCCCGATGATCCTCAAAGACATCGCCGACATCACGGGGCTGGACATTTCGACGGTCTCGCGGGTGGCCAATTCAAAGTTCGTCCAGACCGAATTTGGCACAAAACGCCTCAAAGATTTCTTCTCGGAAAGCCTCCAAACCGAGGATGGCGAGGAAGTCTCGACGCTCGAAGTGAAAAAAATCCTCACTGATATCATCTCGGAAGAACACAAACGCAGGCCGTTGAGCGACGAAAAACTCAAAACCCTGCTCCTCAAAAGGGGCTACAATATTGCCCGCCGGACGGTCGCGAAATATCGGGAACAGTTGAATGTCCCGGTCGCGCGGCTTCGGAAGGCACTCTGAATTTTTATGGAAAAGACCTGAAAGGGGTTGGATGACAGCATTCAGCCCCTTTTTATTTATTTGGTAAATTTCGCTTTCCCGTTGTTGGGTCGAATGCAAAACCAATTCCTTTTGCACTTGGATGGTTTCGTTTTTGGCCGAAAGCGTTTCGTTGTGCAATGCTTTTTTTCGAACCTGCGGCAGTAGAAATAAATGGTCAACAATTCGACATCCGCCATTTTTTCATTGCTTGGTGCATAATTGTGTGGGAATCGCTGATGGTGCAAAGCCAGCACTTTATCATTGCATTCGCAGCGGTAAAAACAAAGGCGAATGAGTTCTAACTCATTCATTGTCAATTTTTTATAGCGAGAGAACTCCAATCATACAAACCGGCAACCTATGTTTTTTCAACCCAGTATTCGCATAAATTAAGAAGCCGGTACACATCCCCTTTAAAGTAAAATTCAGGACCAATCCATGCGCACCCACCTTTTGACCATCGGCGACGAAATACTGATCGGGCAGGTCACCGACACTAACACCGTCTGGATGGCCCAGATCATGATGGAAAACGGGTTTCATATCGCCTCAAAATCGGCCTGCGGTGACACCGGTGAATCCATTTTGCAGGCCGTCCGGCAGGCCTCCGAAAACGCCGAGATCGTCTTGATGACCGGCGGCCTCGGGCCAACGAAGGACGATATCACCAAAAAAATATTGACCGCGCACTTCGGCGGCTCGCTGGTCTTTCACGAAGAGACCTATTCGCGCATCGAGCGGTATTTTGAAAAGGTCGGCCGGCCAGTCCCGGCGATCATGCGCGATTTGCAGTCGATGCTGCCCGACAATTGCGACATTTTGCCCAACCGCGTCGGTCAAGCACCGGGGATGTGGTGGGAACGCGACGGGCGGATCTACGTTTCGATGCCCGGCGTGCCGTTTGAAATGCAGGACATCATGGAAAATCAGGTCGTGCCGAGGCTAAAAATGCGGTTCCCCGGTCGCCCGATTGCGCACCGGACGATATTGACGACAGGCGAGGGCGAATCGACGGTCGCGCGGCGGCTCGAAAATTTCGAGGAAAACCTCCCTGAAAACATCAAGCTCGCCTTTCTTCCCACCCTCATGCAAGTCCGGCTGCGGCTCACGGGCATCCACGACGACCCCGTTTTTTTGGAAAAACAACTTGACGAGGAGGCCTCAAAAATCCACTCGATCCTCCCGGACATAATATATGGTGTCGAAAAACAGACCCTCGAATCGGTCATCGGCGATCTTTTGACAGCTAAAAACCTGACCGTCGGCACGGCGGAAAGCTGCACGGGCGGCCATGTTGCCCAACTTTTGACGAGCGTGGTGGGCGCGTCGGCCTATTTTCCGGGCAGCATCGTGGCCTATTCCTATGAAATGAAGCAAAAAATGCTCGGTGTTTCGCCCACGACGCTCGAACGGACGGGCGCGGTCAGCGAGGAGACCGTCCGCGAAATGGTCGCCGGGGCAATCCCCGCGCTCGGCGTCGATATCGCCGTCGCCATTTCGGGCATTGCCGGGCCAGGCGGCGGGACGCCCGAAAAACCCGTCGGCACGGTCTGGATGGCCGTCGGCAACCGCGAAAAAACGGTCGCTCAAAAAATGATTTATGGCCGCGACCGCCAAAAGAACATCCACATGAGCGCGGTCGGGGCATTGGGGCTGTTGCGGAAGTTCATTTTGGAAAATTACGCCTGAAAAAAAAGTGATAACCCGGCAAGAAATAGGCTTGTTAAAAAGACGGATTGGCCGTCGCTACGTTTATTTGCCAGTAACGGCAGACGGGTTTTCCGTCAAAACCGCACTTTATTTTTCACAAAAAAAATAGTTGAACATGAAATTCAAACTCACTTTGATCGCGCCGCTTTGCCTGTTGGCCGGCAGCCTTTTTGCCCAGACCCCGACGGTCAATGAGACCGAAAAATTGATGTCGCTCGGCACGCGCCCGGCCCTCCGGGTCGAATTTTTGCACACAAAACCCAAATACGTCGAGGACATTTGGGAGGATTTCATCAAAAAAGAGTTTGGCTCGAAACCAAAATACGACAAAAAGAAAAAGGAATGGATGGCCAACGATGTCAATGCCCCGGTTTTGAGCGCGGGTGCGCCGGTTGATTTTTACACGAAGGTCGACGAAGCGGGGAGCGATGCCAATTTCACGCTCTGGCTCGACACGAACATGGACGATTTTGTCTCCAAAAAGGCCCACCCTGAAAGCTATAAAGAGACCGAGGCCCTCGTTGCCCGCTTCGTGAAGACCGTCCGAATCCAACAGACCGCCGACCTTTTGAAATCGGAGGAGAAAAAAATGAAGGACCTCGAAAACGACCTCAAAAAGCAGCAAAAGGATAAAGAGGGCCACGAAAAGGACATCGAAAACTGGAAGAAAAAAATTGCAAAGGCCGAAGAAGACCTCAAAACCAACGCCTCCGATCAGGTCAAAAAGACCCAAGAAATCGAGCAGCAAAACAAAGCTGTGCTCAATGTCCAGCAAAAAATGATTGACGTCGAGCGCGGAAATTGACCCGAAACCAACCGCGCTATCATTTTTAGGTGCTTTTTTTGCATCATATTTCAAGATCATCGGACGGCTCCGCGGCTGCCCGATGATTTTTTTTGTGAAAGTTTCGAATTGCGGGTTGCACAAACTCGAAACTCGAAACCCAAAACTCGAAACTGTTTATGAAAGTCCTAA
>JANOQP010000238.1:0-5433 GCA_031414895.1 Saprospirales bacterium | reverse complement strand
CGTTTGGGCGCAGCCCGACCCGCTCGGCAGTTTGCTCAACACGCCGAGGCACGAACTGGCGGTCGATTTCAGCGAAAATGGTCAGATTTTGTATTTTTTTCGTGGGTTCACGCTCTTTTCGGGCGAAATTTTGACGGATACCGCATCTGTTCGCGACGAGCTGAAAATCAATCAAACGCCGGCCAACCTCCCTTTTCGCCCCGAAATGGGCGACGGCCACCCGTATTTTTTCCGCGACACGTTCCTCGTTTTTTCGGCGCGGCGACCGGGCGGGCAGGGCGGGCTAGACCTTTATTGGAGCGTTTTTTCAAAGGGAATAAACACCTGGTCGTCGCCCGTCAATTTTGGCCCGAACATCAACACGGGCTACGACGAGGTCACGCCGTTTTTGGCGCGGGACGGGCGGACGCTCTATTTTTCGAGCAACAGCCTTGCCTCTTTCGGCGGTTTTGATGTTTTTTCGAGCAAATTTGATGACCGCGAAGTTGGCTGGCCGATGGCCGAAAATTTGGGCCTGCCCCTCAATTCGGCGGGCGACGAAGCCTATTTCCGGCTCTCGGCGAACGGCGCGGTCGGCACTTTTTCGAGCGACCGGTTTGGCGGCAGCGGGCTGCGCGATATTTATGCAGCGCATTTCAAAAAAGAAAAACAGGAGCAGTTGGTGCTTTCCAATCCGTTGATTTTCAACCAGTTGGCCCCGAAATCGACCAAACCGGTGGGCGAAATTCCGGCAGAATTTGTGGGCCGCGACAGCCTGTTCCAGCCCGTTTTTTACGAAAACGATGCCGACCTGACCGCTCCGGCCAACCTCAAGCGGATTGACGGTTTTGCCGCGCTCGCCAAAGAATTGCCGCAGGCAAAAGTCGTCGTCACCTGCCACACCGACGATGCCGATCCGGGCAAGTTCGCGCTTTACGCAGGCATCAAACGGGCGGAAGAAATTGGCAGGGTGCTTGCCTCACGGGGCATCCTGGCCACGAGGGTACAGCTCCGGAGCGCGGGCGCGCAATACCCGATTGCCAAAAACGTCATCAATGCCGAGCCGAACATCACCGGACGGCGGCTCAACCGAAGGGTCGAACTGACGCTTCATTTGCCGGGCGAGGCGCGGCCAAAAGTGGGCATCGAACGGCCCATCGTCGGCGAGGTCATGGCGGCGGAAGGGGCCGAATTTTTTGAGGAAATGAACTTCGGCCTTGCCTACCGGGTCGAAATTGCGGCGACCAAACAGATTTTGGGCGGTGACGAGGTGATGATGTTCGGCGACCTTTTGGTCGAAAGCTCCAGTGAGGCGGGCAAATATCTTTGGTCGGTCGGGCTTTATAAAACGTACGACGCGGCGGCCCTTTTGAAAAAAGAACTCATTGGACAGGGCTTCGGCGAGGCGAAAATCGTGGCCCAGATCAACTCGGTACGGCTGACGAAAGAGGGGGCGAAGTTGAACTTGAAGTCGTACCCGGACCTAGCTTTTTGGTTGAAGAACAATTGATTTTCCACAAACTTTGACGTTCGGGGGTGTTCAATAAACTGTGTCAAAAGGTTTCATCCCGCTCGATAAGAATTGATCCATAAAAACGATTTGTAACTATACAGCCGCGTTATGGTGGCTGTATAGTTACAAATCACCAATCGCCATCAAAAGACTTCACCATCACACGCCCCGGTTCGGGCAGTTCGGTGAAACCAAATTGACGGTAAAGCCCGTGTGCGTCCTTCGTGCCGAGTGTCCATCGGCGAATTTTAAGGGGCGCGTAATCTTCCAAAACGCATTCCATCAGCCATTTTGAGAGGCCGCGACCGCGAAATTCGGGCAAAACAAAGACATCGCCGAGCCATGCAAACCGCACATTATCCGAGACGACCCGGCAAAACCCGACCAGTTTTTTTTCGTGGTAAATCCCGAAACATCGGCTGTTTTTTAAAGAAAGTCGCACTTTTTCGAGCGGGATGCCGTGCGCCCAATACGATTCGACCGCAAGATATTGGTGGATGACCGCAATGTGGAGCTTCCGTTTGTCGGTCGAGATTTCAAAACCGTCTTTTTGCCAAATCATGTGCCGTGCATTTATTTTCCGATGAAAACGGCCTTCCTTTTTTCCAAAAAAGCCTGAACGCCCTCCGCATAATCAGCCGTTTTCCCTGCCTCCGATTGGAGGATGTCCTCAATATCGAGCTGGCCGTCGAGGTCGTTTTGGGCCGATTTGTTGAGCGCATTTTTGGTCAGCCAAAGTCCGTGGGTGGGCATCGCAGCGAGTGTTTCGGCCATTTTTGTGGAGGCTTCCATCAACATTTCATCGGCAAAAACGCGGAAGATCATGCCCATCTGCTCGGCTTCCGCCGCGCCTATTTTTTCGCCCAGCATCATCAGGGCCGATGCTTTTTGGAAACCAATAATTCGCGGCAAAAAGTACGTCCCCGCCGAGTCCGGGATCAGCCCGATCTTGGAAAAGGCCTGAATAAAACTGGCCGATTCTGCCGCCACGACGATGTCGCAGGCGAGCGCAATATTGGCCCCGGCACCGGCTGCAACGCCATTGACCGCTGCAATGACCGGCTTCTTCAAATACCTTATTTTTTTGATGATCGGGTTGAAGCCCTCGCCCAAGATCCGTTCGAGGCTCGGCCCATCGGGCGCGACAATCTCGGCCAAATCTTGCCCGGCGCAAAATGCCCTGCCCGCCCCGGTCAGCAAAACAGCGCGGATTTCGGCTGTTTTTTGGCAAAAGTCGAGTGCTTCCTGCAATTCGAACCGCATCGGGTGGTTGAAGGAATTGAAGACCGCCGGGCGGTCGAGCGTGATCTTGGCCACGCCGTTTGACTGTTCGAGTTGGATGAAATCCATGTTTATTGAATGATGAATGATAAATGATAAATGATAAATTTAGATGGGTGCCGCCCCATTCATCGTTCATCATTCATCATTCATCATTATTTAATGGCTTGCATGAGTTTTTGCGCCGCCGCGGTGTTGCCCTGTTTTTGGTAAATCTCGACAGCCAGTTCGAGCGCGGGGCGGAAATTGGGCGACCGGTCGAGGCATTTTTGGAGGACTTTCAGCGCGTTGTCGTACTCGGCGGTCTGCGTCATTATATATGCGAGGTAATACCAAGCTGCGGCGTTCGACGGGTCGCGTTTTGCGGCAGCGTCAAAATGGGCGCGGGCCTCTGCATTTTGCCCTTTTTGGAGCATGGCGAGGCCGATGATATTGGTCGCCTGTTGATAATCGGGCGCGATTTTGAGGGCACGGTTGGCGGCAATTTTTGCGCTGTCGAACTGTTTGTTGTTCAAAAGGGCCTGGGCGAGGCTGGCCCATGCGAGTTCGTTGTTCGGCACTTTGGTCACCTCTTTTTGGAAGGCATCGATTGCGCCGGGCCAATTGCTGGCCTTCGATTGGGCCATGCCCTCGGCGCAGTCCTGCCCGTCGTTTTTCAGCACGGCGAGGATCGGGACGCCGCCCGCTTCGACGAGGTGGACGGTATTTTTCGGCGGAAAACCGTCGGGCTGCCGGATTTGCGAACCGTCCAAAAAACGGGTCGGGTAAAAAGCATAGTCCCATGGCTCATCGCACCGTTTTTCCCATTTAAGGTAGCGCATTTTCACTTTGTCGCCATATTTTCCGACGAGCATTTTGGCCGGGAAGTGCATATTGGTGGCGATGGTGACGGGCGCGGTCATGTGGTCGTTGAGGATGCCCTGTTCTTCGAGCCAATTGATGCCCTGCCGGGTCGAAATGCCCCAATAGTCGGTCTCGAACTCGCCATAAGCACCCTTTATCCCGCCCGCCAGCGGGTTGAAATAGGTGTACGAAAGGTGCGGGTTCATCGCGATATACCCCGCCGAGTCGAGCGTGAGGAGTCCGAGGACGGCGGCGACGGCGTAGGCCCCTATTTTGTTTTTTGAAAAAATGGACATCATTTCGTCCCAAAAAAGGGCGGCGCAAATGACCATCGGAAGGAAGGCGAACGTCAAGTGCCGCCACCCGTCGTGCAGCACCGAATGTTTGTAAATGACATAAAGCACCGGGAAAAACGCCGCAAAACCCGCCAAAACGACCCAGAGCGGCTGGTGTTTTTTCCAAAGTCTTGGCAAAAAAAGGAGGTAGCCGACCAGCCCAACCAGCACGCCGAGGGGCAGCGTCCGCCAGATCCATTGGAAGGCGTAGCTGCGCGGCGTGGTGTCGCTCATGATGTTCTCGCCGCCAAAAAGGACGCGGATATGGACCTCGAGGTCGGCGAACTTGCCGAGGGCGGCGAGCGGGTTTTTGAGCGGGCTTTGCATCGCGTAGGG
Organism: Saprospirales bacterium; assembly: GCA_031414895.1. GTDB lineage: Bacteria > Bacteroidota > Bacteroidia > Chitinophagales > Saprospiraceae > JANOQP01. The sequence goes on along the minus strand of JANOQP010000238.1, from coordinate 1,146 downwards.
CCAAAAAAGGCAGGCCAACAAATAGCCGCCGATTGCCGTGGGCAGGATAAATTTGAGGTAAGGCACTGTTTTTTGGGAAAAAATGGCCGAAAATCCACCGTTTTTCATCAAAAGGTGCAGCCCGCCGAACATCCCCAAATAGGCGAAAAGCAGCAGCCCGCCCGCCCGCGTGGCCAGCGCGAGCGCGATGCCGCCGGCCAGCCCGAGCAGGTTTTTCCAGCCGGGCCGGGGCAGCCCGTCAAGCGATTTCACCATAAAAAACAAGGCCATCATGTAGCCCGCCGCGAACGGGATGTCCTTCGGGTTCATGAGCGAGTCGCCGAAAAAGCGCGGGGCCAGCACCCCGAGCGCAAGCGCGATGATGCCCGCCCGCCAACCGGCCAACCGCGCCGCGAACAGCCCGGCGAACATGATCGCCATCCAGCCGAGCATCGCCGAAAATAGGTGGCGGAGATTGTGGTAACCGATATCGTTGCGCGTGTTGCCGATGGCTGCGTTCGCGAAGCCCGTAACCGTGTCGAAAAAGCCGCCGTAGAGGTGCATATTTCCCTCTTTGATGAACAGCGCGGAGCTGTCGCGGCCCATCGTCGAGTAATATTTTACAAGTTTTTCGGAATAATCGACCTGAAATTTATCGTCCGCATTGACGCCAACGCCGAAAGACGCGGCGACCATCAGCACGAGCGCGAGGAGGGCAATGCCCCAAAATGTTTTTCTCAAAAAAGGGTCGTTTTCGCCCGCCGGTTCGGCACGGACGAAACGTGGTTCGTCAGGTTGGGCGGTGGTTTTTGGTGCGGCGACTGGCGCGTTTTTCGTTGGTTTCGATGATTTTGCCATAAAGGTTGGGCTGTTTTTTCAGCGGGCGAAAGTAGAAAGGGATTTACGAATTAGCGATTTAGCGATTGCGAATTTGGCGCGCGCCAAAAAACGGGGGCCAAAAAATTGGGCAAAAAAAATGGCGACCGGGCGGTATTTGCCTGATTGCCATTTTATCAAAAGCGTATTTTTGATACTACGCGAATAATTCATGGGCATAGTACCTTGTGGCCAAAAAAGCATGGCACTGACAAAAGCAGAGTTTGACTACTTCAAAGCCCATCAATATTGCGACAATTCCGAGTGCAGCCACCATGGTATGGTCGGGCA
>JANOQP010000237.1:0-5045 GCA_031414895.1 Saprospirales bacterium | reverse complement strand
CAATGCCCATCCTTCCAATTTTCACCAACAAACCTATCCAAATTTGGGCGAATCCGACAAGAACCCGGTCTTGGAGAAAATTAGGGACTTTATCCAGAACGCAAACGATAGTTTGTTTTACACAAGAACTTTGGAAACCTTTGATATTTCAAATATAATTGACTGGCATTTGTTGCTGTTGTTGTCAAACAATGGGGATGGTATCCTAAAGAATTTTTACCTCTATAAAAGGGACAAACAAACGCCCATCCGAATCGCGCCTTGGGATTATGACCATTCATTTGGCCGCGACGGCGACAATGAACTTAACCTAATCAAGCCGCTCGACATGAACCGCTCCATTTTGTTTGCCCGGTTGATCGAACACGATTGGTACAAAGCCCTGCTCAAAAACAGATGGGTTGAGCTGAACGGCACCGGCCTGTTGAACGCTGCGGGGCTCAAAAAAAGGGTAGCCGACAAAAGACGGTCGGTCGAAATGATGGCCCAAAAGAACTTTGAACTTTGGCCCGTGGACAGCCCGGTCTATTATGATGGCAACGGTTTTGATGCCGAAATTGGGATAATCAACCAGTTCATCGATTTGAGGCACCAGCAATTGACCGATTATTTTGACGGTTTTTGACCTGAAATTTCGACCGCACCACTTTTTGGCCCAGAAAAAACTTCGTGGCCGCAAAAAAACCAACATTCCCTTTCGTCTTTTGAAACAAAAAACTACTTTTGCGCGCCTTTACGAAGGCCAACTAATTTTGAACAAAAAAAGTAAATCAATTTTCAGTCATGAGAAAGGACATTCATCCAAAAGAATACCGCACCGTCGTTTTTAGGGACATTTCGACCGACGAGGCATTTTTGGGCAAAACCTGCACGCGCAGCCGCGACACAACGACCTGGACCGACGGCAAGGAATACCCGCTCATCAAAATGGAGATCTCGGCGTTTTCGCACCCATTTTTCACCGGAAAAATGACCTTCGTGGACACGGCGGGCCGGATCGACAAGTTCAACAAGAAATTCGCGAACACCAAGTTCATCTCACCGGTCGAGGCTGCCGCCGAGTAATCGCGCCGACCGTTTTTGCAAACACAAAAAATGCCCCTGCAATCATTTCGATTTGCAGGGGCATTTTTTTTGTTTGCCTTTTTTTTAAAAATTTAGAGCTTGTTGAGTTTCGCTTCTTTCCCAAAAATCTTAATCGACTCGTTGTTGAAAGCGAGCGCGGCCTCTTCCGCCGAGTCGAACATACCGAGGTGGACGGGCCGGCCATTGTGCGAAATGACGGCGCGAAACCGGCGGCTTTCCTGATAAACGCCCAAATAGCCGCTTTTCCCGGTCGTTTTGCGGAGGCGGCTTGCCTCGGCGCGGTTGCGCCAAACGAGGTTTTCGATCCGGATATCGAGCTTGTTGTCCGATTTCATGCCGGCGAGGGCATTTTCAACGGACTTCGGGAGCGGCAAAAATTTTTCGGCGACCATTTTATGGAGGTAAAGCGTCTCGGTCGCGTAAAGGCCCTTTTCGACGCGGCGCGTTTTTTGGAAGACCACGCATCCGCTCGAATGCTTCCGGAGGTTATTGACAAAATCGACGGATTTCAGGTGGGCATCCGTCGTGAGCCAATTATGGACGTGCTCGTCAATCTGCACATATTCCCCGGTGTTTTTCAAAAGTATGGATTTGGAGGTGGGCATTGCTCGCGTTGCACTTTGCATAAGGAATGTCTATTTTTTAATTCATTCCAAAAGTAAAGGCACGTTTGCCCGGTCGGCCCAAACTTCGTTGAACCCCTTTTTTGGGCCGTTGAAATCCGGTTTGTTGTCGATGGGATTTTTTTTAAACAAAAAAAATCCGGACGAAACAGTGCTCGCCCGGATTTTTCATTGAAAAAAACGATTGCTCAACTCGGCCCGTGAACCGATTGGAAAACGGTCGCCGCCGCCGCACCACCGACGATGCACCCGACGACATAGATCCAAAGATCGCCCCACGAGGCCATGCCCGCCGTGCAAATGCCGAAACCGACCGCCGGGTTGAACGCACCGCCCGAGAGCGGGCCGAGCGCGTAGGCCATGGCCAAAACGGTGAAGCCGATGGCGATGCCGTAGAAATCGTTGTCCTCGTTCTCTTTCGTCGTTGCGGTGTTCAGAACGACCCAACAAAGGGCAAAAGTCCCCAAAAATTCTGCGCCGAGTGCGCAAATTGGGTCAAAATGCCCCGGTGCGATGGCATCCGCCTTGCCGAGCGCAGCGAGGAAAAACCGCGCAACGAGCGCCGCCGAAATGGCCCCGAATATTTGCGACACCATATAATAGGGCACTTCGCCCGCCGTGCATTTGCCGCGCATCCAAACGGCGATCGTGACCGCGGGGTTGAAATGCGCGCCCGAATGCTGCGCGCCTGCGAAAACCATGACCATCAAGGCCGCCCCGATGGCAAGTGGGGCGAAACCGCCCGCACCGTTGTTGACCGTCATTACGATTGTGAGGACGAGGAAAAAGGTGCCGATGAACTCGACGAGGTACTTTTTCATAATGAAATTGTGTTTGAAAATGAAAAAAAGTTGGTTGAAAAGATTGATTGTCCCATTTTCATCCGGGGAAATTTCTTGCGCGGTTTTTGGCAAAAAATCGGACTTTCGCCCAATTTGAAATTAGGAAGCAATGAATCCCACGGTTCAAACCAGACAAGTTATTTTTCATCAATTCCATATTGCGGGGCAAAGTAGTTTGGCCTTGCCCAGTTTTCATACAATTTAGTTTTTAAAAAATTCAAACAGACAGCACAAATGCGCCGTTTCACCACCTTTTCCTACTTTATGAAGGCCTGCTTTTTTGCCTTTTCCCTTTTGCCCTTTGCCCTGAAATCCCAAGTCACCCCCGAAATGCTCTGGCAGCTTGGGCGCGTCGGCCTCGAGGATGTTTCGCCCGACGGCAAGACCGTTGTTTATGGCGTGACCCGTTTTGACCTCGCGACGAACAAAAACTGGAGGCAACTTTATTCCGTCCCGACGGCGGGCGGTGAAATGAAGCAGCTAACCCGCGATTCTTCGAGCTGCGCGAACGCCCTTTTTCGCCCCGACGGGATGAAGATCGGCTTTCTCCGCGACGATAAATTTTGGGAAATGAGCCCCGACGGCACGGATGCCCGGCAGGTGAGCGACGTGGATATGGGCGGTTTCAAATATTCGCCGGACGGCAAAAAAATCCTGTTCACACAGGATGTTAAAATGGAGTCGACCGCCGCCGAAAACAACCCCGACCTGCCAAAAACGACGGGCCGGTTGATGGACGGATTGATGTACCGGCACTGGAAATCGTGGAGCGATTACAAATATTCAAATGTCTTTATCGCTGATTATCAGGACAGTAAGTTGCGCGGCGCGCTGCAAAACATCATGAACCAGCCGTTCGATTCGCCGCTCGCGCCGATGGGCGGCATGGAGCAAATTACTTGGTCGCCTGACAGCCGTTTCGTGCTTTATACCTGCAAAAAACTGACCGGCACGGCAGCGGCGACCTCTACAAATTCGGATATTTTTGGTTTTGAAATCGCCTCCGGCAAAACCGTGAACCTCTCCGAGGGGCTGCCCGGCTACGATATGGACCCCGTTTTTTCGGCGAACAGCCGCTACCTCGTGTGGACGAGCATGGCCACGCCCGGCTACGAGGCCGACCGGACGCGGATGATGCTTTTTGACATCGCAACTTCGCAACGCGAGGAACTCACCGAGGGTTGGGACTACGAGGCGAACAGCCCGGCTTGGTCGTCTGACGGCAAATCGCTGTTCTTTATTTCGTCGAAAGAATCGGTCTATCACCTGTTCAAAATTGATATCGCGACCAAAAAAATCAGCCAGATAACTGATGGCGTTTTCAACCTCGAATCGTTCAAAGTCGTTGATGATCAAACAGTTGTCGCCCAAAAAGTATCCATGAACCAGCCCGCCGAACTGGTTTCCATCAACACAAAAACGGGCGCGGTCAAACAACTGACCGAGGTGAACAAGGACATTTGGGGCAAGTTCCCGCACTCGAAAATCGAGAAGCGCATGGTCAAGACGACCGACGGAAAACAGATGGTGACGTGGCTCGTTTTGCCGCCCGATTTTGACCCAAAAAAGAAATATCCGGCCATTTTGATGTGCCAAGGTGGGCCGCAAAGCCCCCTTTCGCAGGGTTTTTCGTACCGCTGGAACTTCGACCTGATGGCTTCGCAAGGCTATGTCGTCATCGCGCCCGCACGTCGCGGCTGCCCCGGCAACGGACAGGAATGGACCGATGCGATCAACGGCGATTGGGGCGGCCAACCGATGCAGGACCTCCTTTCGGCGACCGACGCGATGGCCAAAGAGCCGTTCATCGACAAGGACAATATCGGTGCGGCGGGTGCGAGCTTCGGCGGATATTCGGTCTATTGGCTGGCCGGGAACCACCAAAAACGGTTCAAATCGTTTATTTCGCATTGCGGATTGTTCAATTTGGAGAGTTGGTACGGCACGACGGAGGAACTTTTTTTCGCCAACCACGATTTCGGCGGGCCTTATTGGTCGTCAAAACCGGGCGAGCTTTGGGCAAAGGACAGCCCGCACCAATACGTCCAAAATTGGGACACGCCGCTCCTTGTCATCCACAACGAAAAGGATTACCGCGTGCCGATCGGTGAGGGGATGCAGGCTTTTCAGGCCGCGCAGCTCCGGGGCGTGCCGAGCCAGTTCCTCTATTTCCCAGACGAGGGCCATTGGATGAGCCAGCCGCAGAACTCGGTGTTGTGGCAGCGAACGTATTTTGATTGGATGGGGAAGTATTTGAAAGCGAAACCGTAGTTCTTAAAAACAAAAAGCGGCTCACCGAAACCATCAGGTGAGCCGCTTTTTTTACGAAAAATGTGTTTTGTATCGAGCAAATCAGGCCAAAACGGCCTCTTTTTTGGCGGAGTACCATACTTGCCAGCCTTCGAGGGCCAATTTGGTGACCTCCAAAAGAACATCAGGTGGCAGATTTTCGGGCAGTCCACCGATGTAATGGGCGACAAATTGATTTAGGGAA
>JANOQP010000236.1:0-4947 GCA_031414895.1 Saprospirales bacterium | reverse complement strand
CATGAACACCGAGGGCGACCCCGTTTTGCAGCTTTTTTCGGCGGAAAAAAACGCGACCGAAAGTTGGCCAAGGGGCGACGGCGGCAAGTTTTCGGACGACGCGAACTGGTTCTTTTTCAAGATAAAACCGCCGCTCGACACGCTCAAAAAACTGCGGCGAAAAAAAACAAAGGACGAGGATTTGCCGAACGACACGCTCGCAATTTTGAATTTGCAGACCCGCCAATTGACCAAAATCGCGAACGTGAAAAATTTTTCCGTGCCGGAAAGATGGAGCGGCCACCTCGTTTTTTTGCTCGAAGCCGATGGCAAAAAAGGGGCAAAAAAGGACACTGCCTCGGTCAAAAAGAGCTTCAAAAAAGAGGGGAAGGAAAATGGCAACCGGTTGATCATCAGGAACTTATCCTCCGAAAAGCAGGACACCGTGCCGTTTGTCATCGAGGTTTCGTTGGCCAAAAACAGGCCCCGGCTGGCCGTTATTTCGACCGGGCGCGATTCGGTCTGGCAAGCCGGTGCGTACTTTTTTGACCTCGAAAAAAACGCTTGCCGGCCACTTTGCCGGGGCCGGGGCGAGTTCAAGAACATCGCCCTCGACGAGGCCGGGGCGCAGGCCGCATTTGTCGCCGACCGCGACACGTCGAAGGCCCAATTGCGGGAGGCCGAGCTCTTTTATTTTTCGGAAAAAATGGACTCGGCGCGGCTGGCCTTGGGGCGCGACGACAAATTTTTGAAGGTCAAAAAAGACCGCCCGCGCCATCTCGTCAGCCGCGATTTTCGGCCCAATTTTTCCGACAATGGGGAGAAACTTTTTTTCGGCCTCGCGCCGCTGCCGTTTTTGCCGGACACCAATTTGCTGCCCGAGGAAACCGTCAAAATGGACCTCTGGGCATGGACCGACGGGCAGATGATGACCGAACAGATCAACAAATTGGACGATGAAAAGAGGCGCAGTTTCGCCGCCGTCTATCGGATCTTGGACGAAAAATTGGTCGCGCTCGGCTCCGGGGAGGTGCCTGAAATCCGGTTCTCGCCGACAAAAAACAGCGATTTCGCGGTCGGATTTTCGGGAAAAAACCATGAAAAACTGTCCGGCTGGGAGGGCGGCGAGTACCGCGACCTTCATTTGATCGACCAAAAAACGGGCGATAAAACATTGATTTCCAGCAAGTTGCGCGCTAGTCCGCTCGTTTCGCCGGAGGGCGGTTTCATCAGTTGGTTCAGCGAGGTGGATTCGTCGTGGTTTTGCTTTGACATCAAAAACGCGCGGACGCGGCGGCTTACCGACAACACGAAAACCACTTTTTTCAACGAGGAGGACGACACGCCGGATTTCCCCTCGGCATGGGGCGCGGCCGGTTGGCTCACGGGCGATGCGGGGCTTGTGGTTTATGACAAATTTGACCTTTGGTTGCTCGACCCGACGGGCGGGAAAGGGGCGGAGAGGCTGACGGGCGGGCGAGAAAAAGGGTTGATTTTTCGGAAAATAAAATTGGACCTGGAGGAAAAAAGCCTTTCGCCGGGCGAAAAATGGTTGCTCCACCAAAAGGACGACCGGGCGAAATCGGAAGGGTATGCGCTTTTTGATTTTAAAACAAAAAAATGCGTGCAAGATGTTCGCAATGGGGGTTTTTCATTTTCAAAAAGTCCATTGAAAGCACGTCGGGGCGATGCGCTCATCTTTTCAAAAGAGAATTTTGACACTTTCCCGGACATCCTTTTCGAGCCTGATTCGTCAGATGTTGCCCAAAAAATTTCCGATGCCAACCCCCAGCAAAAAAACCACCATTGGGGCAGCGCGGAACTCGTCCATTGGCCCGACGCGGAAGGCCGCGAAATGACCGGGATGCTCTTCAAGCCCGACGGTTTCCGCGCCGACCGCGCGTATCCGATGGTCGTCAATTTTTACGAAAAAAGCTCGGACGGCCTTTTTGCGCACCGCGCACCCGAGCCGGGGCGGTCGCAGATCAACTACACCTATTATACGTCGCGCGGGTACCTCGTTTTCAACCCCGACATCCCCTACGAGATCGGGCGGCCCGGCGAATCCGCGCTCAAAGCCGTTGTTAGTGGGACGGAGTTTTTGATCAAACAAGGTTTCGTGGACAGAAACCGGATCGGTTTGCAGGGCCATTCGTGGGGCGGCTACCAGATCGCGTACATCGTGACGCGGACGGGGATGTTCGCCTGTGCGGAATCGGGTGCGCCGGTCGTGAACATGACCTCGGCCTACGGCGGCATCCGCTGGGAATCGGGCAAGAGCCGCTCGTTTCAATACGAGCACCAGCAAAGCCGCATCGGCGGGACATTATGGGAAAAACCGGGGCTATTTTTGGAAAACAGCCCGCTTTTCAGCCTGCCGAGGGTGCAAACACCGGTTTTGATCTTGCACAATGATAAGGACGGGGCCGTTCCGTGGCAACAGGGCATCGAGTTTTTCACCGGGCTGCGGCGGCTGGGGAAGCCTTGTTGGATGCTCAATTACAACGACGAACCACATTGGCCGGTCAAATTGCAGAACCGGTTGGACTTTCAAAAGCGGATGGAACAGTTTTTTGACCATTATTTAAAGGGGGATAAAATGCCGGAATGGATGGAGCGGGGCATCCCGGCGGTCGAGGGGCGGCGGTAAGGGCAAAACTTTCATTCCCAAAAAAATAAAGAAAACTTTTTAGGGCAGGTTGGTAAAATGGAAGCGATTATTCTACATTTGCACTCGCTTTTGAAAAACGGGTGTTTTTTGCCCAAAATCAAGGAATTTTTATCAATTTACGAAAGTAAAAGGCTATGCCAACTATCAATCAGCTTGTCCGCAAAGGCCGCGAAAAAGTGGAGCTTACGAGCAAATCGCGTGCACTCGAATCATGCCCACAGCGTCGTGGCGTTTGCACCCGTGTTTATACGACCACGCCAAAGAAGCCGAACTCGGCCCTTCGGAAGGTGGCAAAGGTTCGTTTGACGAACAGCCTTGAAGTCATTTGCTATATCCCCGGCGAGGGCCACAACTTGCAGGAACACTCCATCGTGCTGGTGCGCGGCGGTCGTGTGAAAGACCTTCCGGGTGTGCGTTACACGATTGTTCGTGGTGCGCTCGATACGGCTGGTGTTGCCAACCGCAAAAAATCGCGTTCCAAATATGGCTCGAAACGTCCAAAAGCTGGAGCAGCAGCGGCAGCCTCAGCCGGAGCGAAGAAAAAGAAATAATATTTAATGAGATAATGGGTAAATGTGTGAATGGGACAACTGGCCCACTGCAAATTATCCCATTGGCACATTATCCAATTAGCAAATTAAAAAGTCATGCGCAAGCGTAAACCGAAACCCCGAATCATCGCCCCCGACCCGCGTTATAGTGACACGACGGTCACCCGTTTTGTCAACAACATGATGTACGAGGGCAAAAAATCGACCGCGTTCACCATCTTTTATGATGCACTCGATATTGTCAAGGCACGTTCCAATGAGGACGAACTTGGTATGTTCAAAAAGGCATTGACCAACATCATGCCCCAAGTCGAGGTGCGCTCGAAGCGTATCGGCGGTGCGACTTTCCAAATCCCGACGGAGCTCCCGGCGGGCCGGAAAATTGCCGTTGGCATGAAATGGCTCATCAAATATAGCCGCGCCCGCGCTGGCAAGGGCATGGCCGAAAAGCTGGCCGCCGAAGTTTTGGCAGCTGCCAAAAACGAGGGCGCAGCGGTCAAAAAACGCGAAGACACACACAAAATGGCCGAGGCAAACCGCGCATTTGCGCATTTCCGCGCCCGGTAGTTTTCATAGAACAATTGTTCATTTCATCAACGAGGCGCAGAGATGCAGTGTTTTTATTTATGAAAACCTGCGACTCTGCGCCTCTTTGGTAAATGTCCACAGATTGAGGCGGTGACTAAAAGTCACCGCCTCAATTGATTAACTTTTTTCACAACCACTTCCTGCCACCCCGGCAGACAAGCAAAATCAGTCAATTAAGTCATGGCACGTGACCTTCTTTTTACCAGAAACATTGGCATCGCTGCCCACATCGACGCGGGCAAAACGACGACCACCGAGCGTATCCTTTACTACACCGGTGTCAACCACAAAATCGGTGAGGTCCACGAAGGCGCGGCGACCATGGACTGGATGGAGCAGGAACAAGAGCGCGGCATAACCATCACTTCTGCCGCCACGACCTGCAAATGGAAAATTGGCGAGCAGCAATATGATTTCAATATCATCGATACGCCCGGCCACGTCGACTTTACCGTTGAGGTGAACCGTTCGTTGCGGGTGCTTGATGGTTTGGTATTTTTGTTCTCGTCGGTTGATGGCGTTGAGCCACAATCGGAGACCAACTGGCGCCTCGCCGACGGCTACCGCGTCCCACGGATTGCTTTTGTCAATAAAATGGACCGTGCTGGCTCCGATTTTTTTGCCGTTGTGAAAGACATGAAAGCGAAACTCGGGGCCAATGCCATCCCGTTGCAAGTGCCGATCGGCAATGAGCATAATTTCCGTGGGGTGGTTGACCTTGTTTCCGGCAAGGCCATTATCTGGAACGAAAAGGATCAGGGCATGACCTTCGAGGAAATCCCGATCCCAGAGGATTTGGTGGAAACCGTCGCTGAATTCCGCCAGCTTTTGGTGGAAGAAGTGGCCGGCTATGACGATAAACTGCTCGAAAAATTCTTCGACGACCCAAACAGCATCACCATCCAAGAGATTCGCACGGCCATCCGTGCAGCGGTCATTGACATGAAAATGACCCCGGTCATGTGCGGTTCGGCGTTCAAAAACAAAGGCGTGCAGGCTTGCCTCGATGCCGTTTGCTATTTCCTCCCGTCGCCGATGGACCGTCCGACCGTAACTGGCATCAACCCAAAAACAGACCTCGAAACATCACGCCGTCCGATGGTTTCCGACCCGTTCGCGGCTTTGGCGTTCAAGATTGCGACCGACCCGTTCGTGGGC
>JANOQP010000235.1:0-1703 GCA_031414895.1 Saprospirales bacterium | reverse complement strand
CAACACCATCGAATTTGCCGAGATAAAAAACAGCATCATCGGCCTCCGCGTGGATTCTGCGGCGGAGGTTTCGTTGAAAAATACGGTCATCTCAAACACAGCGGCGAGCGGGCTTTTGGCCATCCACTCGACCGTTACGGCGGAAAACTGCCTTTTTTATCAAAATTCCGGCTTTGCCGCGCAGCTTGAATATGGGGGAAACTACAATTTTGACTACTGCACGTTGACCACTTTTGATGTCGGGTCGGATGCGCTGCGGCTCGGGAACGCGCTCTGCCTCGACGAAATTTGTGCTGATAATTTTCGGCTCAACCCGCTCACTGCGACCTTTCGCAACTGTATTTTGACGGGCAGCCGTGCCGATCAAATCTCGCTTTTCGATAAATCGACGGACCCGATAAACGATTTCAACATCAGTTTTGAGAACTGTATCATTCGGGTGAAAGACCTTTTGAAGCCCGACCAGTTCCCCAATTTTTTGACCAATAATTGTTCGGGTTGTATCCAAAACCAGCCGTCCGACAGCCTTTTTGTGGACGGGCGCACGTTCGATTTCCACCTCAGCCCGGTTTCGATCGCGATCGAAAAAGCGAAGCCGATTTTTTTCATCACCCAAGATTTGGACGAAAATCAGCGCGATGCGGTGAAGCCGGACATTGGGTGCTTTGAGTGGAAATAACCTTATTTTTTCCGAAATTCATAGCTGTAAAGTTCCCGATAGCCCTCATAATACCCATCGAGCGAGACAAAACCGTGCGCGTTTTGGATGGCCTCGATGGCCTCGCCAGCCGACATGATGCGCCGGCCATTGACCGAGGTGACGACATATCCGGGCTCCATATTTGCTTTCCAAAGCACCGATCCGCGGGCGATACTGGTCACGAGGGCGCCCTGCAATTTGAGGCGTTTTTTCTCCTCTTTCGTGAGTTCGCGGACTTGGATGCCGATTTCGGATTCTAGTTCGTCGCCCGTGATGGTGACAAGTTCGGCCGCGTTGTTCTGGTTTTTCAAAATGGCGCGGGTGGTCTTTCGTTTGCCGTCGCGCCAAAATTCAACGGTTATCTGGTCGCCCGGCCTTTTTCGCCCTATGATTTCCTGCATTTCGGCGGAGCTTCGGGTGCGCACGTTTTCGATTTTGAGAATGACATCGCCTGTCCGCAGGCCTGATTCGTCGCCGCTGCCGCCCCGGCTGACGGTGTTCAGATAAATGCCCTCCGGCGCGGGCAGGCCAAGTTCTTCGGCGATATCGCTGTTCACATCCTGGATGCCGACACCGAGGAAGGCGCGTTGAACGAAGCCAAACTCTTTGAGGTCGCGCACCACTTTTTGCACCAAATTGGACGGCACGGCGAACGAATAGCCCTCATAATTGCCCGATTCGGTGATGATCGCCGTGTTGATCCCTATCAGTTCGCCGGCGGTGTTCACGAGCGCGCCGCCTGAATTTCCGGGGTTCACCGCCGCGTCCGTTTGCAAAAAACTTTCGATGGAAGTGGTCCCGGTGAGGATGTTGATATTGCGGCCCTTTGCCGAAATGATGCCCGCCGTCACCGTGCTTTCGAGGTTGAACGGGTTGCCGACGGCGAGGACCCATTCGCCGACGCGGACGGAATCGGAGTTGCCAAAGACCATAAATGGCAGTTTTTCCTGCTCGATTTTCAGCACCGCGATGTCCGTCGATGGGTCAGAGCCGACGATTTTTG
>JANOQP010000234.1:0-9050 GCA_031414895.1 Saprospirales bacterium | reverse complement strand
GCCGCCGCGCAGGAAGACTTCCGAATTTCGGCGCACGTCGCGGATGTAAAAATGGGCGAACTCTGCCCCGATCAATGCGTTCGTTTTTTTCGAGTCAAAATCATGCACGACCCCGCCGAGGGCCATCGCCGACCATGCGTTTGAATTGGTCCGCGAACATTTTTCGCCATTGGTCCGATAAAGGCCGAGGCCGATTTCGGCGCGGGCCCACGGGCTGGTCTTGAGCGATTTTTGGAGGTCGTCGGCCTTTGGTTGGAGGGTCTCGGCGGCACCAAAACCGATGCGGCCAACAAAATGGTGCGTCGCAAAATTCATCATGATCTCGCCGCCGAGGCCGACCCGGTCGTCGATGTTTTTCAGGTTGGGCAAGTGGGCAAAAATCGCGGGCGCGTCGAGGAAATAGCGCAAGTTTTGCGATTGCGCAGCGGTAAAATTTGCCAAAAAAATCAGGGTGCAGAGGCAGTTTTTCATAAAAAATCAGGTTTGGGTACAATTAAAAACTGGCTGGAAGAGCATTTCCGGGAGCAGGTCGCTGCCCAAAATGATGGCGAAAAAAAACGGCGGCGAAGTTTTTAAAACCTCGCCGCCGTTCAATTTTTTTCATGATTTTTTCCAAAAAATCAATCTTTTGCCAACCTTCCGACGGCCATCCTTTCGGCGGTCGAGAGGCGGACGAAATAATTGCCCGTCGGCAAATCCGCGATGGTTAGCGGCAATTGGTTTTCCCCAAAATTGAGCGAAACAGCCGAAACGGCGACTGTTTGGCCGAGGTTGTTGAGGATTTCAAGGTGTCCGTTTTCCGCCCTTTTCGACGAAAATTGGATAAAAACCCGGTCAATCGCTGGGTTTGGGAAAACGGAAAGCGATTCCGCACCGCCCAATTTTTCATTCGTCGCGACCATCAAACTGCGCACCCCATTGGCAAAATAGACGGGCCAAACATGGTCCTCGGTCTTCGCGACGAGGGTCGTGCTGCCGGTGCCGACGATTTTTGTGGCGGTCACGCCGCGCTTGGCGATAAAATTGCCGTTCGCGTCGCTGGTCTCAAAAGCAACATTTGAATCTTGGCGGCTGTACGAGGGCCAGCCCAGCTGGTTGTTCTCATAAACCTTGTCGTTGTCGCCGGATTGGATGTTCACGCCGAGGACGAAATTCTTGTTCTCAAATTCGTCGATATAATCAAAGCCGACGATGTAGGGCGAGTTTTTCGAGAAGGTCGGGTTGTTGACCGAGGTGTTTTCGGGCAGGCCGCTGAACAGTTTTTCGATCTTGCCGTCGCCGAACGTGTTGCCCGTATTTTTCCAAACGTCCACAAAACCGATGTCCCACCAATTGAGCTTTTCCGTCCCGGAAACGATCTCGTTGAAGGCGTCATAAATAATGCTCTCGCCCGAATGGTCGAACTCGATCACGTCAGCGTATTGTACCTCGTTGGTGGTTTGCGGCGTGTTCGAATAGGTCGGGTTGATCAGCGTAAAAGTCTTTGGGTTGCCGAGCGACGGCGGATAGACGAGGATTGTGTTGTCGATATCGTCGGTCGTGGCGGCCAAAAGTGCGCCGTTTTTGGAGACTGCTGCGTTGCGCCAAACCGGGTCGGCACCGAGGATATCGGTCGAAAAAGTCTTGTTGGCCCAGTTGATATTGATCAAAATGATCTGCTTCGCCGTGTTCACGAATACGATCTGCTTGCCGTCGTCGGTGATGCTCGGACGGCTTTGAACGCCTTCCGTATAAAGATAATTGGTGAACGGGTAATTGCCCGCGAGGTCCACGACATCAAGTTTTGTCTGGTCGTCGGTCGTGATGAGCATGTATTCGGTGCCGGGATTGGCCTGCAAATCGATGGAATAATTGCCGCCGGGCGGGTTCGTCGGTGTGCCGCCGCCGCCCGCTGCTGGCCCGGTGATTCCGACCTGGTCGAAGGCCGCAGCGGCCGCCGCCTCGACCTGCGTGCCGGGATAAAGATCCTTGCAGGCCGTCTGGACCGATATCCGGAGGTCCTTGAACTTTGAACTTTTGACCAGATATGCATCGAGCGCACGGTAAAAAACCTTCTCGGCCTTGTCCTTTCCGACTGCCGCGTTGTTCGCAAAAAGGTAAAAAGCATGGTTCGGGATGCCCGAATTGATGTGCACGCCGCCGTTGTCGTCGGCCCCGGTGTACCGCTCGTTATAATGGCTCGGCTGCCAAAAACCGGAGGTGATATCGAGGCCGCCGTTGTGCGGGTTGCTCAAATCGCGGAGGCAATTGGTCGTCCACGCGCCCACCTGCATGACATCCTCGCCGATTTTCCAGTTGTTGCCCTCGATCATCGCGCCGAAAATATCGGCAAAACTCTCATTGAGCGCGCCCGGTTCGTCCTGATAAGTGAGGTTCGCGGTTTTTTCGATCACACCGTGCGACATTTCGTGGCCGCCGACATCGAGGCCGCGTGCGAGCGGTTTGAAGGTCGAGCCGCCGTTGCCGTAGAACATAGCCTCGCCGTTCCAAAAGGCGTTTTCCATCGAGCCGCCGCCGTCGTCGGCCACGTTTATGAGCGAAATAATGTTGCCGCCGTTGCCGTCGATGCTTTCGCGGCTGTGCTTTGTTTTGAAGTAATTATAGCTCGTGATCGAGTTGAAATGCGCCGAAACGACCTTTTTGTTGTTCGTCCCCGACCATGCAAGGCCCGTGTTCGCAATGTTTTCATAAATGAAATTGTTGCCCTGTGGCGAGGAATTTTTCGCGTCGAGCCCCCAGATCACGCCGACCGGGTCGGCCGGGAAGGTCGATTGGCCGGGCTTGTGCATCGTCCGCGTCGCGTCGATGATGTATTGCTTTCCGGTTTTTTCATAGGTCGGAAAAGTGCGGTTCACATCGAGCAAATCAAGGCCCGTCGAGCTGGTTGGGCCGTCGGCGACAAAACTTGTTTTTTGTGGGATTTCAGCCACATCGTCATGGTTTTCGGTGCAATTTGAATGCTTTTTGTGCGAAACCCGCCCGCCGTCGATGGAACAGGTATGGTCGATTTTTTGCAAAATGCGCCCATTTTCGGCATCGACCACGAGTTGCCAGCGGTGCAAAACGTCGGCATAAAGGGTGATTTTCCACGCGAGGACGGGTTTGTTCTTGTCGCCGTTTTCGTGAAAAATGACGAGCGTCGCCACGGATTGTTTGCCGCCCGTGAGCCGCATTTCGTCCGCCGAAAGGTTTTTGACCTTGCCGACCGAGGCTTTTGAAAAATCAATGGCCTGTGCCGAATTTATCCCCGGGGCCAATTTCGCGATGCGCGGCGTCGGAAAATGCCTTCCGTTGATGGTCGAAAAAACACCGTCCGCGCCCGCGTGGGCCACGAGTTCGCCGCCATCGACCGGGACGCCGCCGAGCATTTGCTGCAAGCGGACATGGGTCATGCCCAGCTCGTCGGTGGCGATCTTTAAGATCGAAAACTCGGCCTCCGGCGCGTCGTTCAGGAGCGTGCCGTGGAGCGTGGCGAGGTATTCAAAGACCCGTTTTTCGACCGACCCGGTGGCTGACTGGGCAGCGGTTTTCCCGGAAATAAAGATCGGGTGGCCGTTCTCATCGCGCGAAACCTGGAGCGCGGCGTTTTGCCCAGCCGTGATTTTTTGCAGCGGCGGCAATGTCTTGAAAGCCACTTTTTCAGCCGGGAAAACATCGCCCACGGTTGGGATTCCGGTCTGCCGTGGCCAATCCATTTTGAGGGTCGATTTGTCGTATTTCTCCGCCTTCGGAATGGGCGGGTTGGTTTTTGCATTTTGACCAAAAGCGGTCGGGGCGGCCAAAAGGAGCGGCAGCAATCGGAAGAGGAATTTTTGCATGATCTATTTTATTTGAATGTTCGAGAGAGGGTGAAATCAACGTTTTATCTCCGGTTTCACCAATCCGTTGAGCGCGATAAAAAGGTCTTTCACCTTCTGGTTTGGCGGAAAATTTTCATCGCCCCAGACCGCGCGGGCCGCTGAACTGTCCTTTTTGAGTTCCAAAAATTGGTAGATATTGCCCGGATGGTTGAATTTCATCGCGCCGAGGTCGAGGTCGTTGGCGGCTGTGTGGAACGCTTTTGCCTCCTTTTTTTTGATTTTTGGAAGCTCTGAAAATGCGCCCCCGGTCAAATTTTGTTGAAAAATCTGCCCGTTTTTGAGCAGGACGACCGTCGTTGTTTGCCCCGTAAAACCGCCGCCGCTGCCGAAATGGAGCTGTTCCTTCGGGAAATTTTCGGGCGTGTATTTTGTGGATCTGCACGAAATCAAGGCCGAAAGCGCGGCCAAAAAAATAAGCGTGTTGAGTTGCCGCATTGAATTGGATTGGTTGAAAATTTAATAAAAATCGGGGTTCGGCCCGGCGGTTTTTTGCCGGATGAATGCCCAAAGATGGTTCAAATCAAATTTTCGGCAAAGCACAAAAACGAATCATTGACGAAATCCACAAGATTGGGCAACCCTGTTAAAGTTTTCGGAAGGTTTGTGGAAGTTCGGTGGGCCGTCTATTTTTGTGGCCGTTTCCCTCCGGGATGCGATTTTAAACGACTCATTTTTTCAAACAACAAATTCATTCTCAACAAGTTATGAAGAAATTGCTTTTCCTCGCCGCCTTCATGGGCGTGTTCTCGCTCGGCTCGGTCGCCGCACAAAGCTGCGCCACGAAGTCCGCTGACAAAGCCTGCTGCGCCGGCAAACCTTGCGCCGCGACCAAAATGGCCGCCGCCGCGAAAGCTGACGCAACCATCGAGGCGCGCCTCGACCCGAACGGTTCGACGTCCTATGTTCGGAAAGAAAACGGCGAAAACGGCACCGTCCGTTTGGTCGATGTGAAATTTGACGAATCGACCAGCAAGTTCGTCAACGTCGCCCCGGGAGCGGCCAACGTCAATGCCGCACCTGCTGGCATGGTGAAAAAAGAGGCCACTTGCGCCCCTGCAAAGAAGGCCTGCTGCGCTGGTGGTGCCAACAAATCCTGCGCGAAAGGCGAGGCAAAAACCGAGGCCGTCAAAGAATAAGCCGCTTGGTTTTTGATAAAAAAAAGCCATTCCGTTCGTTCGGGATGGCTTTTTTTTGTGCGCAAAATTTCTGCTGCCCGCTCACCCAAAACCGTCCACCTGCCCATCCAAAAACACCGCCCGCGAATTGGGCTTGCCCAAAACCACGGAACGCCTACCTTCATGCCCAGAAAATCGCGCATTTTTATGAACGGAAAATTTTGGGCACTGCCCCTCGGACTGGTCTTCGCGGCCATTTTTTCATTTTGCAAAAACGACAAAAAACTGCCCGCGCCCGCCGCGCCGCAGGGCAATGCAAGCCCGGAAATCCTCGAATTGAGCCGCCTGATTGCCGCCGACCCAGAAAACGACTCGCTGCTTTTCCTGCGCGCTCGTGCATTTTATGAGGAACAATCCTTTGACCCTGCCATTCAGGATGTCGCGCTGGCCCTGCAGATCGACTCTTTGCAGCCGCCGTATTTCCACCTGCTGGCCGATATTTTCATGGATTATTACAAAAGCCGTGAGGCCCTGCGGATCATGGAAACGGCCGCCGACCGCTTCCCCGGGCGGGTGCCGACGCTGTTGAAATTGAGCGAATTTCAATTGATCCTAAAAAAACACTCGGAGGCCCTGTCCTCCATCGACAAGATTTTCCGAAAAGACCCACAAAACGCCGAGGCCTGGTTCATGACCGGGCAAATTTGCAAGGACATGGGCCAGCTTGACAGGGCCATTTCGAGCTACAAAAAGTGCATCAGTTTCACGCCCGACAATATGGACGCGTACATCAGCCTCGGCCAGATCTATGCATTCAAAAAAGACAAGATCGCGCTCGAATACCTCAACAACGCCCTCCGCATCGACTCGAACAGCATGGAGGCACGGCACGCGATCGCCGATTATTATTCGGAAATCGGCGACCTCAAAAAGGCCGTCGCCACTTATAGGGACATCATCAACCGCGACAAATCCTATCAAGATGCCTACCTAAACCTCGGCCTGATCTACCTCGACCTCGATAGTTTGAAACAGGCGAAATACCATTTTGACCTCGCTTTGAAGGCCGACCCGTTGTTCATCAAGGCCTTTTATTATCGCGGCGTGGCCGAGGAAAAATTGGGCGACAAAGCCGCCGCGCTGGCCGATTACGACATGGCCGCCCGCAATGCGCCGGGCTTCAAAGAGGCGCAAGAGGCCGTCGATCGTTTGAAAAGTAAAAAGTAAAAAGGCAAAGGGCAAAAGCGCCGGATTGCCCACTTTTGCCATTGGCCTTTTTACTTTTACCTTAAAATCTTGCCTTTAAAAATGAAAATCTGGATCATCAATGGCCCGAACCTCAATCTTTTGGGGAAACGCGAGCCGGAAATCTATGGTTCGACCACGTTCGCGGAGTTTTTCGAGCAATTGCAACTTGATTTTCCAGCCCACGAACTGAGTTGTTTTCAGAGCAACCACGAGGGTCATTTGATCGACAAATTGCACGAAATCGGCTTTTCCGCAGACGGCATCATCATCAACGCCGGGGCTTTTTCGCACACGAGCATCGCCCTCGCCGACGCGCTCGGAGCCATCAAAACGCCCGCGGTCGAGGTACATATTTCCAATGTTTTCAAAAGGGAAAAATTCCGCCAACACAGTTTTTTGAGCGAAAAATGCGCCGGGTGCATTGTTGGCCTCGGCCTCGCTGGCTATCGATTGGCCGTCGAATGGTTCGTTTCAAGTCACAAGTAAAAACGCAAATATGCCGGAGCGCGCATTTTTGCATTTTGCCTTTTTACTTTTGCCTTCACGATGAGCCTGCCACAAATCCTGCATTTTGACCCCGCGAAATTGCTCCGGCCAGAGACCGAAATGGAGCAATTTCTCCTCGAACAGCCCGAATTTCAACAGGGTCTGTTTTGGGGCGAGCCACGTTTTGGGCATCCCGAAGGGCAGGTCGTTTTCCATATCGAGGAGATTTTGGGCAATATCGACCGCTTGACACCCCGTTTTCCGCAGTTCCGCGAAAAATTGAGGCTCCTCGCCTTCGTCCACGATACCTTCAAATATCGCGAGGACAAAAACCAGCCGCGCGATTGGACGAAGCACCACGGCATCCTTGCGCGGCAGTTTTTTGAGCAATTTTGCAACGACCGCGACGTGCTCGAGATCATCGAATTGCACGACGAGGCCTATTATTGTTGGCGGATCTTTGCGCAGCAACAAATGCGCGTCGAGGGCCTGCAATCGCTCGACCGGTTGTTCCGCCGGGTCGAATTCTGCCTGCAACTTTATTACCTTTTTTTTTGGTGCGACACCTCGACGGGCGACAAAAACCCGACGCCGCTGCGGTGGTTCGAGAAGATGGTTTCGGGGATCGAGATCGTGTAAATTCAAACGGAATTATCTACTAATTGGGAGGATGTCCTGTCGAAAAGGGCGGCCACAAGGGCCGCCCCTACATTTTGGGCCCCGCGGTGTAGGGGCGGCCCTTGTGGCCGCCCGTCGCGGGATGGGCCTCCCAACTAGTAGATAATTCCGAAAAAAAATCTGTGGAAATCCGTGACCAATCCGTCCAATCCGTGTTGCCTGCTAACCAGTTACTTAAATCATAAAAATCAAAAAAATCACAGTTCAGACAATTAAAACAAAGCAGCAATGGCAAGAAAAATCAGGATGGGCATGGTCGGAGGCGGCATCGGCGCATTTATCGGCGGCGTCCACCGGATGGCCGCCGCCCTCGACGGCGAGATCGAACTCGTTTGCGGCGCGTTCAGCAGCGATGCCGAGCGGTCGCGGCTGTCCGGCGAACAGTTGAACATCGACCCAAAACGGGTCTATGCGAACTTCGAGGACATGATCAGAAAGGAAAAAAAGCTCCCCGCCGACCGCCGGATGGACTTCGTGAGCATCGTCACGCCCAATCATATGCACTTCGCGCCAGCGAAAATGGCGCTCGATAACGGCTTCCACGTCGTGAGCGACAAACCGCTCTGTTTCAACATGAAAGAGGCCCTCGCGCTCGAAAAACTGGTCGAAAAAACGGGCCTCATTTTCGCGCTCACACACAATTACACCGGCTACCCGATGGTCAAACAGGCCCGCTGGATGATCCGGAACGGCGACCTCGGCGCGATCCGAAAAGTGGTCGTCGAATACCCGCAGGGCTGGCTATCCACCCGCCTCGAATCCGCCGATTCAAAACAGGCCGCATGGCGCACCGACCCGAAAAAGAGCGGCATCGCCGGGGCCATGGGCGATATCGGGACCCACGCAGAGAATTTGGCGGAATATGTTACTGGCCTGAAAATCAGCGAGTTGTGTGCCGATATCAGCGCAATCGTCGAAGGCCGCGCACTCGATGACGACGGCAATCTGCTGCTCCGTTTTTCCAATGGTGCGCGCGGCGTTTTGCACGCCAGCCAGATCGCGGCGGGCGAGGAGAACAACCTCAACATCCGCGTCTATGGCGAAAAGGGCGGCCTCGAATGGCGGCAAATGGAGCCCAATTCCCTCGTAGCCAAATGGCTCGACCGGCCCGTGCAGGTTTTCCGGACGGGCGGCCCACAAACCTGCCGCGAGGCCCAGGCCAACACCCGCATCCCGGCGGGCCACCCGGAGGGATATCTCGAAGCCTTCGCCAATATCTACCGAAATTTTGCGCGGACGGTCGCGGCCCGCATCGAGGGGCGCGAACCGGACCCGATGTTTTTGGACTTCCCGACCGTCGCCGATGGGGTGCGCGGGATGGCCTTCATCGAAAAAGTGATTGCGTCGGGGCGGTCGAAGGTGAAATGGGTGGGGATGTGAACCATACTACTGGACATTTTCAAAAAAGCACGAATCGTCAAACCAACGAGGCTGTCATCCTGTAAGGATAGGGTGTTCAATTTCAAAGGAGAGATGTGCTGCCGTTATTGGTCAAAAAAAATGTTCAAATCTCAAGCCCAACGAGGTTGTCACGCTGTAAGGTGCTGTGTTGAAAACCAAGGGTCTGCGCCAAATTATTTTTGGTTTGGGCAAAAAGTTCTTTGAAACGCTGTTCGTAGTTTTGACGCTTAAAGAAGCACGATGGTTATTCATCGATGCAGCG
>JANOQP010000233.1:0-13685 GCA_031414895.1 Saprospirales bacterium | reverse complement strand
ACTTTTTTTTGGGAAATGGCGTAAAACCCAAAATGGCCGTAACCGCCAGTGACCAAGACCGTGTCGGGCCCAACCGGCAATAGCCCCTCGACTGCCGAGAAACTGCCCTGCACGTTGTTGCCGCCCGGAAGTTCCAGTTTTTCCCAAATCCCGGCAATTGGGTCAATTTCCCAAAGCCCTGATTCCGGCCCGACAAGGATGCGCCCGGAAGGCAGTGGCAACACATGGCGCACAAAGGCGTGAACCCCTTTCACCGGGTTCAAAAACCGTCGAAAGGAGCGGCTTTTTTTGTCAAAAACGGCCACGCCGCACTCGGAGCCCAGCCAAAGCCAATCCGGGCGGGCAGGGTCGGGGGCGATGGACTTGAAATAATTTGCCAGCTCCTTGCCGGGCGAGTGGACCTCTGAAATAGGCTGCCGATATATGCCCGTGATGCGCTCGTTTTTGAGGTCAAATTCGACGAGGCCGAGCAAAGTGGCCAACCAGAAAGTGTTGCCGTCTTGATGGCCGTCCGTGATCCAAAAATATTCGGCCTCGGACGCGAGCGAATCGGGCAGTTCGAATTTTTGAAAATGCCAATCGTCGAGCCGCAGCTTTGCAAGACAGCCTTTTGAGCCCAACCAGAGCGCATTTTTTTGCGCATCAAATTGGAGGAACGAGACGTGCCCGCTTCCAAATGGAAACCGATATTGGGAAAAAGAGCGCCCATCGAACCTGCTGAAACCTTTGCCGCCATTGGCCAGCCACAGAAACCCGCGCGGGTCGGGTGCGATATCGTCAACAAATCCGTCGAGCCCGGCCCGATAGTTTTGCAACATCTCAAAAGGTGGTTGTGCGCCCACCTTCAGAGAAACAAACAGAAATGCGAAAATCAAAAAACGGGTTTGCCTTTTCAAAATACAACCCGCCTGACTGGGTGGTGGATGTGCCAAAAGGAGTCGGATGTTTTCATTTTTTGAACAAAAATTTTAAACCGTGAACAACTTTTTTAACACATAGTAAGATAGAGATTTCACATAGAAATCATAGATTTTGAACAACCAAAAGCTATCTTAACAATGTGAAGTTTCTATGGGTCTATGTGTTAAAAAAGTTGTTCACGTTTTCTAGGTCACCTTCCGATTTATGATAAACGCATCGAACAAGGCAGGCGAAAACCGTTTCGGGAACATGGCAAACCGTTCTTTAAAACCGCCGATATAGACATTCCCCTTTCGTTGATAAATGGCCAAAACGGCCCGTTTTGCAAAGTCATCGGGCGACAAACCTAGGTTGTTTTGACTGTTTCGCGCAATTTCCCCGGTCGAGCCGACCGCATTTTTGGTGATATTGGTGGCAACAAAACCGGGCATGATGTTACAGACATTCACGCTTTCTTCTTTCAATTCCAGTCGCAAATCAGGTCGTCCACGAAAGGCGTGTCCTTTGCCAAACTGCGCTGGCTCAAACCCGCATTATTGATAAGGATGTCCACTTTCCCGAATGCATCGAGGGCTTTTTGGGCCATGGTTTCGGCTTCCCCGTATGTTTGAACGTCAAAGGGCAAGAGCCGTTGATCGTTTTTTTTGGTCATTTAACCCGCCCGAAAAAAGCCCCAAACGGCCACCCAATCGTCGCCCAATCGTTTTCTTTGCACAAATAAACCCGCGCAACTTTGACCGATTTTCAAAAAACGCTCTCTGACCTCAACCCTCAACAACGCCGCGCCGTCGAGCTGACCGATGGCCCGGTCGCCGTCATTGCGGGCCCCGAAACGGGCAAAACGCAGCTTTTGGCCGCCCGCATCGGTCAAATTTTGACGAAAACCGATACGCTCCCACAGGCGATCTTGTGCCTGACCTATACCGACGCGGCGGCCCACGCGATGCGTGAACGCCTCCTCAAACTCATCGGCCCGGACGCGCACCGGGTGCCGATCACCACCTTTCACAGTTTTTGCAACCGGGTAATCCAGGAAAACCCCGACGTTTTCGACCACCACGACCTCGAACCGGTCTCTGATCTGGAACGCGTCGAGATCATCCGAAAACTCTTGGACAATGCCCCGCCCGACCACCCCCTCCGTCGAGGGCGGCGCGATGCCCATTTTTTTGAGCAATACCTCGCCGATTTTTTCAGCCTGATGAAGCGCGAAAACTGGACCCCGCGCCATGTCCAGCAAAAAGTGCAACTCTATTTGACCGAGATCCCGGCGCGAAAGGATTTTATTTATCAACGAAAAACAAAAGAGAACGCCGTCGGTGACCCGAAGGCCGACAAATTGGAAGACACCCGCGCCCGAATGGAGCGCGTCCTTGCCGCCGCCGAACTGTTTCCCAAATACAATTGGGCGATGGAATCGGCCCGGCGATATGATTATGACGATATGATCGGTTGGGTGCTAAAAAAATTTGGCGAAGACAAAGTTTTGCTGCGTTTTTATCAAGAGCGGTTTTTGTATTTTTTGGTGGACGAATTTCAGGACACGAACGGCGCGCAAAGCCAATTGCTCAACCTTTTGGCCGAATATTGGGACGCGCCAAATGTCTTTATCGTCGGCGACGACGACCAATCCATTTTTGAGTTTCAGGGCGCACGGCTGCGCAATTTGCTCGAATTTTTGGCAAGGCACGGCGACCGCGCGGAGCTGATCGTGCTTTCCGAAAATTACCGCTCGTCGCAAAAAATCCTCGACACGGCGCGGACATTGATTGAGCGGAACGAGATCAGGGCGACGCAACTCACCCAAAACCAACGGGTCACAAAAATATTGACGGCCCAAAACCCAGCGGTCGCTGCCTCGCCGGACGCGCCGAAAGTTTTGGTTTTTGAAAACCGCATCGCCGAGATTGCCGAGGTCGCCCGACAAATCGAGCTGCTCCAAAAATCGGGGCAGCCGCTCGAATCGGTCGCTATTATCGTCGCACAACACCGGCAGAGCGAGCGGCTGATGGCCCTTTTGGAGAAAAAAAACATCCCTTTCCAAACGCGCCGCCCGGCCAATTTGCTCGAACAACCGCTCATCAGACAGTTCACCTCTTTGCTCCGTTGGCTCGATCGGGCCTCGCGAAACCCGCTCGGCGACGAACCGGAACTGTTCAAAATTATGCACTTCCGGTTTCTGGGTTTCCCGGCAATCGAGGTCGCGCGATTGTTTTTTGAAAAAAAAGAAGGATCGCATTTTCGGCTGCAACTCGTTGAAAATGAACACTTTGCAACATTTTCAAAAAAATTGGACGACTGGCTTTCCGATATTTTTGAAATCCCGTTGCCCGCTTTTTTGGAAAAAATCGCGGCGGAAACCGGGCTGCTGGCCCATGTTTTGGCGCAGCCTGAAAAAATTTGGCTGCTCGAATGCCTCAAAACCTTGCTCGAATTTGCCGCCGCCGAATCGCTCCGGCAACCGACAATCTCGCTCTCCCGTTTTTGTGAAATGCTCGACCAGATCGAGCAAAACCGGCTCCGGCTCGGTGTCCAACAGACGCTCGGATCGGGCGGCGGCGTTCATTTCCTGACCGCTCACGGCGCAAAGGGGCTGGAATTTGAGCACGTTTTCATGCCCGATTGCACCCGCGATTTTTGGGAAAGCCCGCGCTCCGGCAGCCGTCGGTTCACGTTGCCCGACACGCTCACGTTGAGCAGCGAGGAAGACCTCGTGGAGGCCAGGAGGCGGCTTTTTTACGTCGCAATGACCCGTGCGAAACGGCATTTGACAATCTCGTTTTCAAAAAAAGACTTGATCGGCAAACCGCTCGATTCGTCCATTTTTGTGGAAGAAACGAAGCTCTTTCAAACACAAATGCCTGTAAATCAAGCGGTTGTGTTGGATGCGGAAATCTCGCTTTTGCTCGCCGACAGTCGCCCAAAACTGCTCGCGACGGATTTGTTGCCGCCCGAAATCATCGCCCAACAGCTAGCAGGGTTCGCATTGAGCATCTCGTCGCTCAACCTTTTTTTGCGCTGCCCGCTTGCTTTTTATTACGAGAAAGTGGTCGGCGTTCCCCGTGCGGCGACCGAATCGAGCCTTTTTGGCGAGGCCATCCATCACGCGCTGGCCCGTTTTTTTGAAAAAATGCGGGCCTCAAAAAAAAAGGAATTTGGCACGGCCAACGAGCTGGCCCACTTTTTTGAAATTTTTATGGAACACCGGAGAGGCCGTTTTTCAGTGACTGGTTTTGACCAAAAAATCGCGCACGGGCGGGCAATCCTGACCGATTTTTATTTTTCCGAGAACAAACATTTCCCAAAAAACAGCCTCGTCGAACGCCGTTTTGACCGCATCGAACTCGATGGCGTGCCGCTGATGGGCATTGTCGACCGTCTCGATTTGCGCGAAAACGGCTCAAAAATCCATGTCGCCGATTATAAAGTGGCCCGTCCGTCCACTGAAAATTTGCGCCGCCTCGCCCCTCCGTCCGACGAAAATCCTCACGGCGGTGAATATTGGCGGCAGCTAGTTTTCTATAAAATCCTGTTGGAAAATGCCCGATCCGTGCCGGGTTTTCCGCTAAAATTCCACGATGGCGCGGTCGAAGGCGGCTCGGTCATATGGCTCGAAACGGGGCAAAAAGGAGGCTTTCTCACAAAAACGGTTGATTTTTCAATGGAAGGAACCGGTTTCGTCAAAAATTTGGTTCGCGAAACTTGGGGGAAAATCCAGCGGCACGAATTTTCGGAGGGCTGCGGAAAACCCGACTGCGCGTGGTGCCGGGCGCATTTGGACAACCGGACGGCGGCGGCGTTTTTGGAAATTGATCCGGAAGGATTGGATGATTGAAGGAACAGGGATGCTGCCCGGTCAAAATTGTTGGCCACAAACTTCGTCCCGCAATCAATGCAGTCTGTCCAAAAATTCCTCCCCTTTCTCCCGATGCTTGGCTACTTTTGCCCGCCTTTTCAAAAAATGGGCATTAACCAGCACTGATTTTCATGGAAGAGAACAAATCGCAAAAATGGATGACGGCCGTCGGCATGGGCCTCATTTTCTTTATTCTGTTAATTTGGATGAACCTTTTTGCCCCGAAAAAACCCGTTGACGCGGCAAACAATGGACAGGATTCGACCCAAACCACGACCGAACAAATCGCGCAAACCGGGCAAAACACCCCGACACCCGCCCCGCAACCCGCACAAACCCAACTCCCGGACAGCCTGAAAAACCGCGAACTTGTCGGAAAATTGGGCGCGTTCGCCGCCGCAGGGACCGGTTCGGAAACCATCGAAACGCTCGAAAACGACCTCGTCAAGATTTCTTTTTCCTCAAAAGGGGGGCGGATCAAATCGGTTTTGCTCAAAAAATTCCAAAAAGTGGCCGATGACGGCAAGGGCAACGAAGTGAAAAGCGACCTCCAACTTTTGGACGACGACAAAAACCGTTTCGACCTTATGCTGCCCGTCGCGGGTGCGTCGAATTTGGTCCGTACAGGCGACCTTTATTTCACACCGACAAAATCCGGGAACACCGTGACCTTCCGCGCCGACGCGGGCAACGGGCGTTTTTTGGAGCAATCCTACACACTCGCGGCGGACAATTACGCGGTCGATTATGTCGTCAATTTCAACGGTCTGAACAACGGCGTTTTGAACGGCGGCACTTCGGCGGTTCGGCTCGATTGGGTCAATTACCTTTCGAAATTGGAGAAAAACGACGAATATGAGACCAATTATTCGTCCATTTTCTTTCGCGTGAACGAGAAAGACCCCGATTATTGCAACTGCACGGGCGACGAAACGCAGGAATTTGGCGGCGAACAACCCCTCAAATGGGTCGCGCACTCCAACCAGTTCTTCAATACGACGCTCGTTGCGCCCGACGGCGGCAGCTTCAAAAATTCGCGCCTCGAGACCAAGATGCTGGACCCAAAAGCCGACGACCTCAAGCTCCTGTCCACTCAACTTGACATCCCGCTCACCGCGGGCGGCAACGAGAAAGTGGCCATGAAAATGTACCTCGGCCCCAACGAATTTGAGCGGCTCCGCGCATTCGACAACAAAATGGAGGATATTATCCCGTTTGGCGCGTCCATTTTCGGCACCATCAACCGCTGGATCATCCATCCGCTGTTCCTCTTTTTGATGAAGATCATCGGTTCTGCTGGCCTTTCCATCCTTGCGCTGACGCTTTTGGTCAAACTCGCCGTCTATCCGCTGACCTATAAAATGGTGCACAGCCAGGCCAAACAGTCCGCGCTCAAACCGCAACTCGACGCGCTGAAAGCAAAACACGGCGACGACCAACAACGGATGAGCATGGAAAGCATGAAAATGTACCAAGAATACGGTGTCAACCCGGTCGGCGGCTGTATGCCGATGCTTTTGCAGATGCCGATCTGGTTCGCGCTCTACCGTTTTTTCCCGGCCTCGATCGAGTTCCGGCAGCAATCGTTTTTGTGGGCGCCCGACCTTTCGAGCTACGACGCGCCCATCCATTTGCCGTGGGACGTGCCGTTTTTGGGCAACCATATCTCCCTTTTCACGCTGATCTGGACCATCACGACGCTTTGGTACACCTGGTACACGATGAAACAAATGGCGAACACCATGGCCCAAAACCCGCAAATGGAAATGATGAAATATATGCAATACGCGATGCCGATCTTGTTCTTTTTCATGTTCAACAAGTTCGCGTCGGGGCTTTCCGCGTATTTGAGTTTTTCCAATTTGTTGAACATCGGACAGACCATAGTCACCAAAAAATGGCTGATAAACCACGACAAAATAAAGGTCGAGCTTGAAAAAGTAAAGGCCAAACCG
Source organism: Saprospirales bacterium (assembly GCA_031414895.1). Taxonomy (GTDB): domain Bacteria; phylum Bacteroidota; class Bacteroidia; order Chitinophagales; family Saprospiraceae; genus JANOQP01. The sequence continues at coordinate 6,953 of JANOQP010000233.1, read as the reverse complement.
AAGGTCGTCACCGGTTTCCGGGCGAAGCTCAACGCGGCGATGGAGGAAACACAAAAGGCGCAGGCTGCCTCGAAAAATGTGCCCGCGAAAAAGAAATAATGACCCTGCCTTTGATCCAACGTCCGCGGGGCCTGAAACTTCGCGGACGTTAAATCACCCATTATTTGTCGATAAATAATGAAAAAAGTGTTCCTTTTCCTCTCTTTTTTGGCCATTTTTTCATGTCATAAAAGAACGACCGAGCCAGCCGTCCCCCCGAAAAGCACGCCAGACAAAACGCTCCCAACAACTCCCGGAGAGCCGATGCCAAAGGCCGAACAGGCCGATCCGCGCACCCGGATCCTCGCGAGCATCAAAAAAACGGCGTGTTTTGGACATTGCCCGGTGTTTTCAGCAACCATTTGGTCGGATGGACGGGCGGAATATTTTGGTGAAAAATGGGCGGTGCGCGACGGAAAATTCACCGCGACCCTCAAAAAAACCTGGCTAAAAACGCTGCTCGAAACCGCAGAATCGAGCGGTTATTTTGCCTTCGCGCCCTATTACCCCATCCAGCACACCGAGATCGCCGACCTGCCGACCACCTTTGTTTTTATCGAATCAAAAGGGCGGTTTCATCAGGTCGAGAACCATTTTGACGCGCCGCCCGCGCTGCGCAATTTTGAAAAATATTTTGAGGAAAAACTGGAAGAACTTGAATGGGCGAGGCAGAAGTGAAAAGTAAAAAAGTTAAGGCAACGAAAACCACATTTCAATCCAACAATCTATGAAAAATCTCGTCCAAAAATTCCCGGAAACACTCCTCGAAGGCCTCCAAATCGGCCTCGCCGCGAACATTCAAAAGCACTCCTCCACCATCCGGTCGGTGCATATTTCGGGTCTCGGCGGTTCGGCCATCGGCGGCAATTATGTGCAGGATTTTGTCCGCAACGAATGCCCGCTGCCGGTCGTCGTGTCGAAGGGATATTCCGTCCCGGCATGGGTTGGCAAGAACACGCTGGCCATTTTTTCGAGCTATTCTGGGAACACCGAGGAGACGCTTTCCGCGCTCGAACAGGCCATACCGACGGGCGCGAAAATCGTCTGCATCGCCTCCGGCGGCAAGCTGATCGAGATCGCAAAAACGCGCGGTTTTGATTTTATCCAAGTGCCGGGCGGCTGGCCGTCGCCGAGGGCCTGCATGGGTTTTTCGATTGCGGCGCAATTGTGCATTTTCAAAAAATTGCGCCTGATCGGTGGGCAAATTTTGAAGGATTTCAAAAATGCCGCCCGTTTGTTGAAAAAAGAACAAAAAAGCATCGAGAAGCGCGCCCGGCAGATCGCCCAGTTTTTGCACGAAAAAACACCTATTATTTATACGACCGACCGCATGGAGGCCGTCGCCGTCCGATTCCGGCAACAAATAAACGAGAACGCAAAACTGCTTTGCTGGCACCATGTCGTCCCCGAAATGAACCACAACGAGCTGGTCGGCTGGCGCACGGAAGACCCTCGATTGGCGGTCATTTTTTTCCGCAACCACGACGATTTCCCGCGCAACCAGAGCCGGATAGATTTGAACAAAGAGATCATCGAACATTTCACTGGGTCGCTCATCGAGGTATTTTCAAACGGGGGTTCGCTGGTCGAAAAGGCGTTTTATTTCACCCATTTGGGCGATTATGTCTCCTGTTTTTTGGCTGATCTGCGCGGCGTGGACCCGATTGAAATTAAGGTCATCGATTATTTGAAGGACGAGCTTTCAAAAGTTTGAGCACCGCAGAATGATGGGATGACTTTAATTCATCCGATCATTTTTTTTCCCAAAAGGTTGATATTTTGAAAAAAAACACCGCCCACGACGCATATTCTGCCCTCCGTGAACCTGATTTCGCCCGCTTCGTCACGATGCGTTTTTGCATGGTCCTGGCGAGCGCGATCCAGTCGGTCTGCACGATGTGGTGGGTCTATGAAATAACCAAAAGCCCGCTGATGCTCGGCCTGACGGGGCTTTTCGAGGCCGTCCCGGCGATTTTGTTGAGCCTTTATGGCGGACATTTGGCGGACAAACTGAACCGCCGGACGATCGTTTTTTCCTGTCTGGTCTTTTCGTTTTTCACCTGGGTCTTCCTCGCCAGCCTGCCATTTTTGCAAAATTTCGTTGAAAAAAACACCTTGATCGGCGCGATTTATCTCGTTTCGGTCATGGTCGGGGTGATGCGCGCCTTTTACAGCCCGGCGGCTTTCAGCTTGCTGGCACAACTTGTATCAAAAGAAAACCTCGGCAACGCAATCACTTGGAACTCGAGCGCGTGGCAGGTCGCCAACCTCGGCGGGCTGACCATCGGCGGCCTGATCTATGGGTGGCTCGGAGTGCAAAACGCGTTTTTTATTGTGGTCGCCATCGCGGGCATCGGTGTCCTTTCTTTTATCCGGATAAAATCACGCCCCATCCCACCCCCGAACATTGCCAACGAACCCGCGCTCGTCCGGATCCGCGAGGGGTTGCGCTTTGTTTTTAAAAACGAGATTTTGATCGCGGCCATCGCGCTCGATATGTTCGCGGTGCTTTTTGGTGGGGCGGTGTCCATTTTGCCCATTTTTGCGGAGGAAATCCTGTTCGTTGGCGCATCCGGCCTCGGTTTTTTGCGGGCCGCGCCCGGCATCGGCGCACTTTTGATGGCCTTTTATCTGTCGCACAACCCGCCGTCGGGCAACGCGGGCCGCAAACTTTTGTGGTGCGTCGCAGGCTTTGGGATGGCCTATATCGCGTTCGCGTTGAGCGAAAATTTTTGGCTCTCGCTCGGCCTGTTGGTGTTCGCTGGCGTTTTTGACGAATTGAGCGTGTTCATCCGCATGAGCCTTTTTCAGATCGTGCCGCCCGAAAACATGAAGGGCCGCGTCGCGTCAGTCAATTCAATCTTCATCACTTCTTCCAACGAAATTGGGGCTTTTGAGAGTGGTTTGGCCGCCAGTTTGCTCGGCACGGTGCCGTCGGTCGTCTTCGGCGGATGCATGACCTTGCTGGTCGTGGGGGCGACGGCATGGTTTTCCCCGGCACTTAAAGCATTGACTTTCAATGATCTAACGGCGTACGACTAACGGCCGACGACTAACGGCCGACGGCGGATATTCCGTTAGTCGTCCGCCGTCCGCCGTTAGCCGTCCGCCGTCCGCCGTTAAAACCCGTCGCCGTCGATCATGTTCCCAAGCCCGCCGAGTATCGAGCCCTGTTCTTTTCCGCCGGACATCTTGCTATATTGCATGATGCGCCCGGCCAAACGACTGATCGGGAGCGACTGGATCCAGACGGTGCCGGGGCCACGGAGTTCCGCAAAAAAGAGGCCCTCGCCGCCAAAAACCATGTTTTTGATGCCCTTTACGAACTGGATATCATAGTTGACGCGCTGTGTAAATGCGACGAGGCAGCCCGTGTCCACCCGCAAAGTTTGGCCGACTTCGAGTTTCCTTTCCAAAATATGGCCGCCCGCGTGGACAAATGCCATGCCGTCGCCCTCTAATTTTTGCATGATGAAACCCTCGCCGCCGAACAGCCCCGTGCCGAGTTTTCGTTGAAATTCGATGCCGATCTGAACGCCTTTTGCCGCTGCGAGGAACGAATCCTTTTGGCAAATGATCTTGCCGTCGAGCTTCGCAAGGTCCATTGCAATGATCTTTCCGGGATATGGGCTGGCGAAAGTGACCTTTTGTTTCGCGCTGCCGTGGTTGGTGTAGGTCGTCATAAAAAGGCTCTCACCGGTGAGCATCCGTTTGCCGGCGGTCATCAATTTGCCGAAAAAACCGCCGCCGGTGCCGTCAGATCCGTCGCCAAAAACGGTCGCCATTTCGATGTCGTCGTCCATGCAAAGGAACGAGCCGGACTCGGCGATGGCGGTCTCGTTCGGGTCAAGTTCGACTTCGACGACCTGCATTTCCTCGCCGATGATTTTGTAGTCAATTTCGTGGTTGCGCATTTATTTCAATGTTTTTGTTGGTAAAAATTCGGTGCAATGATCTGGGCAGCAAGATAAATCGAGGTTTCGGACTCGACCAAACCGGGCATTTTTTGGATGAAATCAAATGGACAGAAAATTTTCGGTCTAACGGGCGGCGACCACAAAAAAACCGTCGGAACCCTGCTTTTGGTAAAGCGGCATCAAAATATGCCCATCCGAAAGTGCTGCGATTTCCCCGTTCTTGTCGTCGGCCAAATGCTCCCCTTTACTGATTTTTTGAAAATTCTGGAAACCGGGGCGCATCGCAAAATCATCGCCCCCGACGATTTTATGTACATATAAAAGCTGTGTCAAGCCCGGCAATTTCTCCGAAAACCCTTGCAAAATGGCCTCATGCGGATTTTTCAGCGCACCCGTTTCGATGCACCCTATCGCCCGCAAACAGTGGACAATGGCCGCAACCGATCGACTGACCGAGTCTTCGTCCTCGTGCTGTCCGGCCTCAAATGCACAACTTTTCAGCTCCAAGTGCGGCGCGGTCGGATTACCGGATTGGGGCCGCCACCCGCCGTAGGTTTCGAGGTTTTCTTTTGAAAAAAATTGGAGGATCGTTCCCGATATCCCGGCCAAAAGTCCCTTAACTACGGGCGCATTGAGCGATTCGGCGAGCCGCAAACTGTCGTCGTCGTCGCCGGGGATGATGAAAATGCCGCCGCCCGCGCTCGTCGTGTGGAGGTCGAGGAGGACAATCTCGGCGGGCTGTTCGGCGGTGATCTCATGGCGGATTGCATCGAGCAATTGACGAATCTCGCGCCGCTCGCCAGTCAGGTTTTGTTCCTCGGCGGCGAGCACCTCGGCCACTTTTTCGATGGTCCAAGCGCGGTTGAGGTCTTTGTTCAAAAAGCGTTTTTTGCCCGAAAAGGCCTGCAAGTTTCCGATAAGTCCAGTCATTTTGCCAGAAAACCGGAAATCCGGATTGCCCAATTTTTCATTTTCGAGGAGCCTGAAAACTGTCCTGATGGCCTCTGGCCCAGCTGGTTCATTGCCGTGGATTGCGCCGAAAACAAGGAGGAGCGGCCCTAGGGCCACTCCTCGATGCGTTCCGATCGTTCGGTTGAAACTTGTGCTCGCGGTGGATTTCATGGCCGCAAAAGTGCCAAAAAATCATTGTTGCTCGTCCTTAAAAGGCGGTTTTTTCACGCCTCGCATGGCCCTGATCTTCGCCATATGCTCGGCGGTCATGCCCTTTCTTTTTGTTCCATCGGCTGGCGCGGCCTTTTTTGCCTTCGGCACGGTGCCCCTCGCGGCGCGGTTGGCGGCGGCGGTCGCACGACCTTTTGCCAATGCCTCGGCATTCGTCAGTTTCGGGCCGTCGGACACGTCTTTTGCTTTGGGCACGATGCCCTTCGCGGCACGGTTGGCGGCAGCGGTCGCGCGGCCTTTTGCCAAAGCCTCAAGCTTCGTCAGTTTCGGGCCGTCGGACACGGCTTTTGCCTTCGGCACGATGCCCTTCGCAGCACGGTTGGCGGCGCCGACCGCGCGAGCCTTGGCCATTTGTGCGATACGGTCGATGGGCGGTTTGGCGGCCTTTGCGGCGGCGGCGGCGGCGAGGTCGGCAGCTTTTTGCTCCGGAGTGCGGCGCGGGCGTTTTGCAATTGGCGCCGCCTTTGGGGCCTTCGGTACAGTCCCGGTTTCGGCGCGTTTTGCAGCAGCCGCGGCGCGGGCCTTTGCCATAAGGGCAATCTTATCGACTGGCGGTTTTGCGGCCTTCGCGATGGCGACAGCGGCCTTATCTGCGGCCATTTGTTCTTTCGTGCGGCGGACACGTTTTGGCCCGGCGGCCTCTGCCTTTGGTTTTGCGGCTTTCGCAGTAACGGCCTTTGGTGCTTTTGCAGCCTTTGCGGGTTTTGCCGCAGGCGGGTTTTCGGCGGCGCGTTTTGCGGCGGCGGCGGCGCGGGCCTTGGCCATCAGCGCAATCCTATCGACTGGCGGTTTTGCGGCCTTCGCCGCCTTTTCAGCGGCGACCTCGGCGGAACTGCGGCGCGGGCGTTTTTCAACGGCGGGTTTTGCGGCGACCGGGTTTTCGGCAGCGCGTTTTGCGGCGGCGGCGGCGCGGGCCTTGGCCATCAGTGCAATCCTATCGATTGGCGGTTTAGAGGCATTTGCAGCCTTTTCAGCAGCGACCTCGGCCGACGAACGGCGTGGCCTCCGAGATGATTTCACAGTCGCCGAAGCCACTTCGGCAACCGGTTTCGCCTTTGGTTTCGGGCCCCGCTTTCCGGGTATTTTTGGTGCGGCCACGTCGGCCTGTTCGGCAGTTTCGCCAGAATCAGCCGGCTCCCATCCGGTCAACAATTTAATGTGCGCGGCATGATGCCGTCCGTGCCACGAATAGAGGGCGATCGCCTCGTCCAAATTGATGACCCGGCCCGCGCCGGGGCTGAAATAACCGCGCTTCATGTCCGCCTCGCTGATGGTGTTCAAAAAAGCGACCCAACGCTTGTGCAGCGCGGACAGCAACCGAATGGACATTTTAGCGGAGCCGCTCTTGCCATCGGCAAGTTCGGCCCAAAGCCCCTCTTCGTAGGTCTTTGCTTGCGGCGTTTTCTCCGTTGCAGCGAGTTTCATGCGCACATAGGCGTTCATATGGCTGTCCGCGCAATGATGGATGACCTGCCGGACAGTCCAACCGCCGGGGCGATAGGGCATGTCTATTTCTTCGCCCTTCAGTTTTTTGAGCGTTTTTTTAAGTTGTTTTGGGAATTTTTCAATATCCTCAATGAAGCCTTTTACTTCCTTGACCGAATAGGTTTTGCCGTAAATAAAACGGCCGATCGGATACTTTTTTTGATCCAGTGAACTCATGTTGTAAGGTTTTTTTTAGAACAATGACTGTTGATCCGGCATTGCTTTTTTTGTAAGAAAAATGTAACAACTTAACCATCAGCCCCAGAGGGGCGAAATATTGGTAGTATTTGAACGAACAACCTGATTTTTAGCCCCAGCGGGGCGAAATCT
>JANOQP010000232.1:0-1768 GCA_031414895.1 Saprospirales bacterium | reverse complement strand
ATTTTGGGGTCGTGAACGAAGGTTTGTGCATGGCCGCGACCCCATTTTTGGAAAGGACGATCGGCAAACGGCTGCCGCGACCATTGAAAACCTATCCGAGCTATATCGAAATGGATGCTGCTTTGGCCAAAATGCTAGCTTGGAACATCCATTATCATGCGAAATCGGCGTTGGAAAGGATTGCCCCGACCAACGTTTTTTATGTGCTCATCAAAAAATAACTTTTTATGAAACCTCTTTTTACGCTCTTTTTCGCGGCCCTCTTTTTGGGCCTCAATGCCCAAAAAACCTTCCAAAAAGCAATAGGCACAACTGCCGACGAAGTTGCCCGGTGGGTCGAGCTTGGCAATGAACCGAACACCTATGTTGTTTGCGGCACGAACGCGACCGACGGGACGGGCATCGTGATGAAAATTGATGGTGCTGGCGAGGTGGTATGGTCAAAAAAAATCAAGGAACTGGGCGCCGTTTCCTGTACAGGCATTGTCCGATCGAACCTCGAAACCGGGTACCTGGTCTATGGAGCCAACACCGACGTGGGTATTTTTGTCATAAAATTGGACGAAAACGGCCAGATTGTTTGGAAGAAATCCTTTCCCGGCACTCAATTGCCGCGAGGAATCACCAAATTATCCTCCGGTTACGCAATCACCGGCTCGTCCTCGGATGGTTTTTACATGTATATTGGCAAATTGAAGGAAGATGGGACCTTGGAATGGTCGCATTTCACAGCGGCCTCCTCTTTTTCCATCGCCTATGGGGTGCTGGAAATGGCCGACGAGAGCCTTTTGTGCTTTGGCGCGACCGATGGACAGGGGAGCGTGACACTTTTTGACAAAAATGGCGTGATCATCGATAGCCAATTCGTAGGCGGAACAGGGACCGAAGCTGTTTATCACGCAACCTGGTGCGCAAATGGCGATTTTGTCTGCGGCGACCATACATGGTCGTTCCCGTCGGGATTTTATAATTATGACCTTTGGATGAACCGTTTTGCGCCGGACGGGACATTGATATGGTCAAAAACCTATGCGAGCAAGGATGGGGTCACGCGCGGGGCCGTCCGACCGTGCGTCGATAATGGCCTGATTTTGTCGCCGACCGACTACACGACCAACGACAATGACGGCCATTTGATAAAAACGGATGCCGACGGCAATGTGGAATGGGCAAAATCGTATGGCGAAGCGGGCAACGACCGACTTTTTTGCGCCGTCGAATGTATAGAGGGCGGATTTTTTGCCGTGGGATCGACAGAGAGTTTTGGCGCGGGCAGCAATGATTTTTTCTTTGTGAAAACCAACGCCGATGGTACAATCGGCCAAGGTCTGGGCTGTACAGTTCAGGATTATGAGGTCATCGTGACGGAGGTGCTGCCCGATTTTGGCACGCTGTCGGCCATTGATGGTGGCAGTTTGAGCGCCATTGCCAACTCGGCAAGTGCCACCAATTTTGCGCTCGCAAATAGCAACCTTTGCGAGGCACTGCCCGCTCTGGACGCGCTGGCGCAACCCGCCGAGGTTGCCAATGTCAAGGTCTTTGACCAATTGGGCCGATTGGCGATCGAGAGCGCACCTATCGTCGACGGGCAATCTTTTTTGAACGAAAAACTGCCTCCCGGCGGCTATTTTTTCAGTCAATACGATAGATTTGGCCAGTTGATTGACACGAAAAAAATCATCGTTTTCTCAAAAAACTGAACCTTGTTTAGTTTTGCAGAAAAAAATGGGTTGGCCCTTTGTTTAGACCAATCCTTTTTTTTGCAAAA